>JBBRUH010000138.1:0-12284 GCA_038248005.1 Cytophagales bacterium
AAAAAACGGTCTTTGTTTAAGTTGAGCCTAGTCAACAGATTATTTTGCGTTAGAATCTCCTCATTTTTTTCTAAAATTTCTTGGGTGCGAAGCTTTACTTCTTTCTCAAGCCAGAGATTTTGTATTTGGATAGTAAGACTGCGTCTATACATAAAATAAAACGCCAAGCTTATTACTAAAAGACTTACCAAGCCTATAAAAAGAGGTGTTTGCCAAAAAGGAGGAACAATCACTAGCTGTATTCTTAGTTCATTTTTAGACCATTGTCCGTGATGATTTGCTCCCTTAATACGAATGATATAAGAACCTGCACCAAGGTTGGAGAGTGTGAGGCTATTTTTAGTACCTAATTCAATCCAATTATTATTGAGTCCTTCTATAGTGTATCGGTATTGATTATGTTGGCTTTGGTAATAACTCAAGGCTGCAAACTCAAGACTAATCATCTGTGCTTCTGCTAGTGGAAAGCTAATGGTAATATTTCGATCATCTTTTTTTTGAATGGCTTTGTCTGTCCAAGCTAGGTTTTTGCCTAGTTTTTGGATTTTAGTAAGCACCATGGGAGGGGAGTAGGTGTTTTTATTGAGCAAATCTGGGTTAAATAGATTGATGCCATTGATTCCTCCAAATACCATTTGATTGCTTTGAGAATCATAATAAACTGCATTGGTATTAAACTCATTGTTTTGTAGTCCATCTTCGGGTGTAAGGTTAAAAGTAGCACCTGTTTTAGGATTTAGCTTACAAAGACCTTTGAGCGTACCTAGCCAAAGATTGCCTTGGTTATCTAGTTGGAGAGAGAAAATAGTATTAGAGGGTAAGCCTTCTCTTTGAGTAAAAATTTTTCTTTTTTTACTATCAGGATGATACTGCCAAAGCCCACCCCCCAAAGTAGCAATCCAAAGATTCCCTTCTTTATCACTGATTAGCTCTCTTATGGATAGCTGTTGAGTTTGAAATATTAGTTTAAATTGCTTGGTTTTAGGGTCAAATTTATAGACATTTCCTTGTGTACTGGCTACCCAGATATGCTTCTGATGGTCTATATGTAGTGTGATAAGATTTTGATTTGCTAGAGCAAAATGCTGTAATTTTTCTGTTTTGAGATCAAAGTAGGCTAAATGCGAATCTGTAAAACCATCTATTCTTGTAATCATCCATAGTTTATCTTTTTCAGCAGATAATATTTTCCAGATAGTATAGGCTGGTAAGTTAGTCCACTGTTGTTCAATCTTAAAGTTTGATTGATTAACTTTAGCTATTCCACCATATTCATTTAGCCCTACCCAAAGGTATTTGTCAGGTTCATCTGCATCAATACTAAGGCTAATAGGCATCTCTGGAAGTGGGATAAAGCTTTTTTCGTAACCTGTTTTGCCTTCTAATATGCTCAAACCTGCTTCTGCTTTAGTAGTGTAAGCCCCTGCCCAGATCAGCCCTTGTTTATCTATGAAAGTAGTGCGAACACTTCGCCCACGTAAGCCATAAGGCTGTAGATTACTCGTTTTACGGATAAGTTGTATATTTCCTAGACTTTGTGGGGCATAGACCAATACTCCAAACCCAGAAGTAGCTACCCATAAAGTCTCACTTTTATCTATCCAAAAATCGGTTATCTTATAATCTTGCATTTCAGGTGTTTGGGTAATAAGGCATTGATAAATTATTTTTTTTTGCTTGGGGTCATATTTTACCAATCCTTGTTCATTAGAAAGCCATAGCATATCCCGGTAGCGATGTATAATTTGCCCCATTCTGTTATTACCCTCAAAGCCTTTGAGCACAGGAGTTTGAGATTCATCATAGACATCAAGTAAGTAGGCATTCTCATAATTAGATTTTTGATAATACAATATAGCATTGTCGGTATTACACCTAGATGAAATCACATTTTGTTTTAAGGATAATGTAGTAAGTTTACTTGTCTTAAGCTCGTAAATGTATCTTACTTCTTGTAATGCCAGTATATGAATTTCTTCAGTA
This sequence comes from Cytophagales bacterium, assembly GCA_038248005.1. Taxonomy (GTDB): domain Bacteria; phylum Bacteroidota; class Bacteroidia; order Cytophagales; family Microscillaceae; genus JAABSX01. Next base: position 1,984 of record JBBRUH010000138.1, read on the forward strand.
TGAGGGGTCTCATAGATTTGCTGTAAGTAGTTTGCATTAGAGTTAGAAGGATAAGTAGTGATATATTTCCAAGTTTTTTGGCGAGTATCAAAGCGATAGATTTGTTGGCTGTCAGTAACTACCCAAAGATTTTGCTGGCTGTCATAAAACAAAACTTTGACAGTCTTTTGCAAATCTGGATAAGCATCTGGAGAAGCAATGTGCTGAATGTTATAATCAATAAGAGAGATTACATTTATTCCTTTATTAGTACCTACCCAAATATTTTTCTTTCTATCTTCTAATAAAGATACTACATCTTGGTTAGAGAGTTTCATCACCTCAAAATCATAGCAATTATAGAGGTTTAGCCCATTTTTAGTGCCTATCCACATCATCCCTCGGCTATCCTCTAGCAAGCAGTTAACTAAGTCTCCAGATAGCCCTTGTTGAGTAGATAAGTGCGTATAGCCAGTATAAGTTTGTGCTTTAGTACTCTGGCAGACCGTCAAAGCAATCAGAATTCCGATGAAAATTGTTTTCATATTTATCACTCAAAATGAAGCTTTCTTAGATCTTTCTCAAGAGTAAACTTGTAATTATTTTTTTTGTTAAAATTAGACTTATTTTTCGTTCACGACAAATCTAAATACACCTACGACATATTTTATATTAGTTAAATGACTTATGTATATATTTGAGCTATCATTTAAGTTGAAAATATTACAAATAAAGTAAACTTGTTGGTATAAATAACTTGAAAACCCCTAGCATCTTGTGTAAGGGTTTTTTTTGAATAAAAATGTCTGAATTTTTGAGTTTTATACCTTATAACAGAGATTAATACCATTTACAACAAATATAAATCTACTCACAACATATTTTGGGAAAATTAGTAAGAGCCTATTTATATTTGAAGCACCATTCTGAGTATAAGAAAAATGAATCTAAGTACATGACAAAAAATAAGTTTAGCTTTTTTGGAATACAGATGACACAGATTTAGCGGATTCATACGGATTTTTTACCTTTGACTCATCCGTTAAATTCGTCAAATCCGTATTCCAATAAAATGTCATGTATTCAGAAAATGAATAGTATAAAAATGAAAAGCTTACAAGAAGCTATCTTCATCCCTTAAATAAAGTATCACAGGTGTTATTGTTATTTCTATTATTTTGTTATAAACTGTATGAAAATCCTTAGTGCTATGTGCTAAGGATTTTTTTTGGAATAGATTGTTATCTTACATTTCCCTTCATTTTGGTCATAATCTCCTTGGTGCAAGCACTCACGACAAATATAAATCTACTCACGACATATTTTAGGTAAGTGATTTTGATTCTATTTATATTTATCCCAAAAATTATAAAGCAAAAACCATCCATCTTATAGCTATATATCATCAGACTAAAAGACTGACTAAACTACACTAAGTATGAAAGAACACCAGGTAAAAAACACAAAACTACAAAAAGAAAAAAAAGGATGTCAGACGGAAGGAGATAATAAACAAAATAACCCATTCTTGTCTGGAAGTATTGCTTCAAGCAATCCCTTTTTGCCAGAAGGAAAGCCAATTAACACGAATCCCTTTTTTGATACTTCTCAGCTCAAAGTCAATCCCTTTGCAGTAGGAAACCAAGGAAACCCCTTTGACATAGAGACTATCCAGCAAGAAAAAGTGGCTTCTACCTCTAAGCCTGTGATGCAGGGTGTTTTTAAGCATACTAAAGACAGTGTGAAAAAAGAAGGATTTGCAGCGGGTATTAATGTAGGTATGTTTGGATTAGCCAAAACATCTTTTGGAAATATATTAGAATCCTTAGCAAAGTATGAAAAAGTAGTGGCATCTGCCTTTAATGTTGATTTTAAAACAATTGCTTATGGTGATACAGAGTCATTTGCAAAAGCAGGCATCTCTACAAAAAAGAAATTAGGTGCTATCAAATCCATTATCTATTATTGTGATGAATGGCTCTTTAGCCCAGTGAGGGAAGCTACCTTAAGGAGCAAAGCAAAGAAAAATGCAGATGATGAAAAAGCAAAAAAAGTAGAAGAAATTAAAAAAGATGCTCAACATGAACTATATGACTTAGAAGATGAAGATTATGTAAATGAAACGAGTAGTGGTGAATATAAATCAACTAAGGGTGTAATGGGTAATGAGCTAAAGTTTCAAGAAGCTAAGAATAAAAACGATGCAGGTTATCTAGGTGAAGATATAGAGATTGCTAAAAAAGAAGTTAAAGATGCAGGTCTAACAAAAGGTGAAATGCTAGGGCTTTCCCTCTTTACGGGCGATGATTACAAATATATTAAGCCAGCTTATGAAGACAATGATAGTTGGTTAGAGGAAGGACTAGATGAAATGAGAAAGTTTGATACAGGTGAAACTCAAACAGTATCAGGTCCTGCTAAAATGCACGGACAACAACCTACCATACCAGTGAAGTCTCAAGGTTCTAAAAAAAAGAAAATCACGAAAACTTATAAAAAAGAAGGCAAAAAACATGCAGAGATGGCTATTAGAGCTTTGGATAAGTTGCCACCATATAAAGGTAAGGTGTATAGAGGGATGGGCGTTACGCAAGAAGATTTTGATAAAAATTATCAGTTAGGGAAAGTAATTAAATATACAAACTTGACAAGTACTTCAGCAGAAGAAGGTAAGTCTATTACTTTTATGCTTGAAAATAAAGATAAGGGTGTAATGATGATTATGGAGATAGAAGGTAAATCAGGTAAATATATTGATAATTTATCTACTATAAAGGGAGAAAAAGAGGTTTTGTATGCGCCTGGTGCATCTTTTAAAATTAACAGAATTAGAAAACAGAAAAGTGGAAATAATTTTTATTATCGAGTTTATATGAAAGAAAATTAATATGCAAAATATCAAAAACAAATTCAAAGAAATATATCCCGAGTTGTCTTTCCCAGAAGGGCAAGTGCGAGGCACGGTTGAGTCAGAAAATCTAAGTGTAAGATATTGCTTTGGCGAAGATGAAAACGGAGTGCCTTACTTAGATACTTACAGTAGCAACAAAATGGGTTCTATGCACCTCCGAATCAAGCACAATGGAGAGACAGAAGCCTTAGATACTTACCAAGAAGGATTCAGCTATGACCCCGATATACCAGGGGATGAAGAAAGAGCCCAAAAAGAACACCGAGTTCACAATGAAAGAGTGGGTAAAATGCTCTTAGATAAATTTTATTAGACATAAAAAACCTCTTCCAAATCATTGATTTAGAAGAGGTTTTTATTTTTTAAAATAGATATATAAAAGATACTTATTTGGGAACAATAATTAAATAAAGTGATAAATTAGTTTAAGTAAAATACTTATTATCACTTAATAACCAAGTAACTTTTAACTAATCTCTTACTTGACATATTCTTTGCCAGCTTGGTCTATATAGAAAGATTTATCTCCTAAAGTAACCATAGCGATTCCTCTTGTAAAACCTCTTCGTACATCATCATATTTTGGAGCGATTTTCATTTTACCAGTAGTATCTATGAATCCCCATTTGCCTTGTTCAAAAACAGGTGCTAATCCCTCAGAGAAATCACCTATCTGAGAGTATTTATATTCTATGGCAACTCTTCCTCTTGAGTCAATAAAGCCCCATTTACCAGATGATTTTACGGCTGCATAGTGATCACTAAAATCACGTGCTTCATTAAATTCAATGGGGATACGAGCTACATTACGATTATCAATCCAACCTTCTTTATAATTAAGACGAACTCTCGCAAGCCCCTGATTAAATGTACCATAAGTCAATCCAGGGTCTTGATATTGAAAATTAATAACTATTTTGCCTGTTTTGTCTATAAAACCCCACTTTACACGGCTATATACCTTTGCCAAGCCTTCACTAAAGTCATACACTTTTTCATACTGTGGTGAAATGACTATTTGCCCTTTTTTATTGACAAAACCCCATACTCCATTGATAGAAACAGCTGCCATGCCTTCATGAAAATCATGGGCTTGGCCAAACTTTACAGGAATCACTAATTGACCTTTAGCATCAATAAAACCAATCGTTGGGGCATCAAAGTTAGAAGTATCAATAATAGAGACAGAAGCCAATCCATCACTAAAATCACCAATACCATCAAATTTAGGGCTTGTGATTTCTTTGCCAGTATAATCTATGAGTGTCCATTGTGGAAAAGGATCTGCATTTACACCTACGGCTGCATAACCTTCTACACCAAAATCTCTCACAAAATCATAATTCAAAGGCACTACTATTTTACCTTTAGTATCTATAAAACCCCATTTTTCGTCTTTGCTGACGGCTGCTAATGTAGCGATTTCTTTGTAATAAGTACTATCAACTTGTTTTGGTTTGCCAGCAGCATCTTTTACAATTGCCCCTTTTTCATCTTTAACAGTTATTTTTACAGTTACTTTCTCAAGGATAGGATAAAAGGGTTGTGCATAATCATATATACCTCCTATCTTGGTATAAGACCATTTCCCTCCTTGATTGATAGGAGTAGGATCAGTTTGTGCTTGGACAAAGCTTGTGAAAAATAAGCAAAGGAATGAAATAATAAATAAGGATGAGTAATTTCGTAAAATATATGTCATAAGGGTGTTCAATTAATGAGCTTTTAAGATTAATAAAGCTTTCTTTATACTTATAAAAAAATATGCCACTTATTAAATAAGCCATAATTTCTTTATAAAACTTAATAACGGATTTGTCTCAACTCAAGTCTATATTTATAAATAGTTTTTAAGTGTTTTTTTTAATTTTTAAAATATTCATATCCTTTCTTATCTATATATCCATATCTGCCACCGATATATACTTTGGCTATGCCATTTTCAAAATCGTAAATATTATCATATTTTGCATAGACCGCTATGTTACCAAACTTATCTACAAAACCCCATTTTCCTCCAATATTGATAGATGCCAAGCCCTCATGGAAGCTACCAATGCGTGAATACTGAATTGGGACGACCTCTCGCCCGCCTTTATCTATGTACCCCCAAAGACCTCCACGGCTTACTTTGGCTACTCCATCTTTAAAACTACCAGCATATCCATATTTAAACGGAATTTGAGTATTGGCTTGTTTGTCGATATATCCCCAAGCCCCATTTAACTGTACGGCAGCAAGATCCTCACTGAAGCTAATAGCAGCATTATAAATAGGTAGAATCTCACGTCCTTGCTTATCTACAAAGCCCCATCTTTGGTCAGTTTGTACACGAGCAAGCCCTTCAAAGAAGCTTTCAGTAGCGATGTATTTATGTTGCACGAGCAATTGCCCTGCTTCATTGACAAAACCCCAGCGTCCATTTTGTTTTACGCCACCCAATCCTTCACGAAATGGAAGTGCAAAATCATACTCTATTCTGACGATTATCTTGTTATAAATATTAACATATCCCCAATAATATCCTTTCTTTACAGCGGCTTTTCCCTCGCTAAAATCACTTGCATCCTCATACTCAATTGGCACTACTACTTGTCCTTCTCGATTGATGAAGCCATAAAGATTATCTTTTTTGACTCTTACTAGTCCGTCTGAAAATATAGAAATATCCTCATAAATAGGTTCTGCCACTTCTTCTCCCTGTGAGTTAATCAAGCCATATCTGCCATTGATATAGACCTTTGCAAGCCCCTCTTCAAAATCAGTAGCATAATAATATTTGTAAGGTACTACTTCCTTTAACTTTGTATCTATGAAACCATATAATCGCCCAGACTTAACACGAGCAAGATTTTGATAGAAAGGGCGGGTCTCATCATACTCTACCGAAATCACAATTTTTTGGCGAGGATTGGCAAAGCCCCATTTATCTCCCTTGCGATAAGGGATAAAATCGGCAATATCTTCATTGCTCTCTTGGCTTTGGACAATGTGTGTGATAGGTAGGAGAGATACCAATAGGAAATAACAGACAGACAGCTTCCAATAATTTTGCATAGTTTTTTGCTTATTTTTTTGATGCAAAATAAACAGAGAAAAGCCATTAAAAAAAATTACAAAGCTCTTTTCAAGAATCTAAGGAACAATAATTAAATAAATCGACAAGTTATTCTAAGTAAAGTACTTATTATCAGATTATTACAAATTTATATTTATAATTTATAACTCATCACTTAATAACTTACAGCTAATTTCGTATTTAGACATCAGATTGAATAAAACATCCAACAAATAAAAAATAGACTGATTTATTTGTTTTTTCATAAATAAAGTAGATATTTATAACAAGACACTACTAATATCCCAACCTACAAAATAATAAAAATATGAATGCTGCCTTTTTAAAGATATATCCAGAAAACCCTGAGTCAAGTAAAATTGACCAGATAGTAAAAGTATTACAAGATGGGGGGCTTGTCATTTACCCTACAGACACCGTCTATGGACTTGGCTGTGATATTCATAACCAAAAAGCTGTGGAAAAACTTTGCCGCCTCAAAGGACTAAACCCTAAGAAATTAAACCTCGCTTTTATTTGCTATGATTTGAGCCATATCTCAGAATATGCCAAAGTAAATACGCAAGTCTTTAAGGTAATGAAGAAAGCACTGCCAGGCCCTTTTACTTTTTTATTACCTGCCAGCACCAAAGTACCTAAAATTCTCAATAGTAATAAAAAGACAGTAGGCATCAGGATTCCAGACAATAATATTCCACGAGCCATCGTGCAGGCTTTGGGCAATCCTATTATTACTACTTCTATCAAGGATGAGGATGAAATTATAGAATATTCTACTGACCCAGAGCTGATTTATGAAAAATTTCAGAATTTAGTAGATATAGTCATCGATGGTGGTTATGGCAATAATGTACCATCTACAGTAGTAAATTGTATAGAAAATGAATTTGAGATAGTAAGAGAAGGTATAGGAGATATTCACCAATTTATTTAAAAGTTACAAGTCTTCTTTACAATTTAGGTGAGTTTTGTTTAATAAGTTTGCATTTATAAAGAATAGCACCTATATTTATCCAAATGAATACTGAAAAAGTAAGTAAAGAAGCCATTTTAGATTTACAATACTTACCCAATTTAAGCTATATTGCTTGTTTATTATATTTTGATGTAATACATATTGATTTATATGAGCATTATGAAAAGCAAAGCTATCGTAATCGTTGTGAGATATTGACTACTCATGGCAAGATGAGTTTGACTATTCCTGTAGTAAAATCACAAGGTAAGCAAATTATGAAAGAAGTGGAAATAGACCACCAACAAAAATGGCTAAGGCATCATTGGAGAAGCATTTATTCAGCGTATGGTAAAGCACCTTTTTTTGAATTTTATGTAATTTATTTTGAGCCATTCTTTCAGAAAGAATATACCCATTTAGCAGAGTTTAACTTAGAATTACTGACACTTTGTCTTAAATTATTGGGTCTTTCAAAACAAATTGTATTATCAACAAATTATATAAATAAACCATCAAATGAGCGTTTTTGGGATTTAAGGTCTGAGATTCACCCTAAAAGATTAATAGAAGAAAAGCGACTATTTGGCATACCTGCTTATCAACAAGTCTTTGGCAAGCGTTTTGTCGCAAATTTAAGCATTCTCGATTTAATTTTTTGTGAAGGTCCTAATGCTAAACAATTGTTAAAAGAATCACTTGTAATAAACAAACCAAACCTAAAAAGTAATATTTAGGTTAAAATATGTAATTGAACTTATGAAACTCCTAGGAAGATAATAAAATATGGAAGCAAAATTTTCAAATCGTGTAAAAGAAGTCATCTCTCTTAGCCGTGAAGAAGCACTACGCTTAGGGCATGACTATATCGGTACCGAGCATCTATTGCTAGGTATGATAAGAGAAGGAGAAGGCGTAGCAGTCAGTCTCCTCAAAAAATTGGGCGTATCTCTTGATGAATTACGTGGTACTATTGAGCGAGCTACTCGCAACAATGCTACTCACAACGTAAAAAATCTTGCAAATATCCCTCTCACTAGACAGTCAGAGAAAGTACTTAAAATTACCTATCTAGAAGCTAAAATTTTTAAAAGCCAATTAATCGGTACAGAGCATTTGTTACTCTCTATCTTGAGAGATGACGAAAATATTGCGACACAAATATTAAATAAATTTGATGTCTCTTATGATATTGTCCGTGAACAATTAGAATACAGAATTAACCACCCCGTGGACCAAGCCGACTCTGACGGAGGAGATGAAGACTCTTCACGTATGTTTGGAGGGGCAGGAGGAAGAGAAATGAAAGGAACTGAAAAATCTCGCACCCCAGTTTTAGATAACTTTGGGCGTGACCTTACCAAACTAGCTGAGATTGGTAAACTTGACCCCATTGTAGGGCGTGAAAAAGAAATAGAGCGTGTAGCTCAGATTCTAAGCCGTCGCAAAAAAAATAACCCTATCTTGATAGGTGAGCCAGGAGTAGGTAAAACTGCCATTGCAGAAGGACTTGCTCTCCGCATCATTCAGAAAAAAGTTTCTCGGGTTCTTTTTGGCAAGCGTGTCGTAACTCTTGACTTAGCTTCTCTAGTAGCTGGTACCAAATACCGTGGTCAGTTTGAGGAACGAATGAAAGCTGTCATGAACGAATTAGAAAAATCACCAGAAGTTATCTTGTTTATAGACGAGTTACACACCATAGTAGGTGCTGGGGGTGCATCAGGTTCTTTAGATGCGTCTAATATGTTTAAGCCTGCACTTGCAAGAGGTGATATCCAATGTATTGGAGCGACTACTCTAGACGAATACCGCCAATATATTGAGAAAGATGGAGCCTTGGCACGTCGTTTTCAAATGGTAATGATAGATGCTACTTCTCCTGAAGAAACTCTTGAGATTTTACAAAATATCAAAGATAAATACGAAGAACATCACCACGTAAACTATACAGATGCAGCATTAGAAGCTTGTGTTAAACTTTCTGATAGATACATCAGTGATAGATTTTTGCCAGATAAAGCTATAGATGTAATGGATGAAGCAGGAGCAAGAGTGCATATCAGCAATATCCACGTTCCTGAGGATATCTTAGAGCTAGAAGAAAAAATAGAAGAAATTAAGAAAGAGAAGAATCAAGTAGTTCGCAATCAAAAATATGAAGAGGCTGCTGAACTTCGAGATACTGAAAAAAGACTTCTACAAGACCTAGAACAGGCCAAAATAGATTGGGAAGAAGAAACCAAACGCAAACGCTACGAAGTAAATGAAGAAAATGTAGCTGAAGTAGTCGGGATGATGACAGGAGTGCCTACCACCAGAGTCGCAGAAAAAGAAAGTGCTAAAATCCTTAATATGGGTGCTGAGCTTAAGTCTCGTGTAGTAGGACAAGATGAAGCTGTTCAGAAACTAGTGAAAGCTATTCAGAGAACTCGTGTAGGTTTAAAAGATCCTAAAAGACCTATCGGTTCTTTTATCTTCTTAGGTCCTACTGGAGTAGGTAAAACTGAACTTGCGAAGACACTTGCTACTTATTTGTTTGATAAAGAAGATGCACTCGTGCGTATAGATATGAGTGAGTATATGGAGAAATTTTCTGTATCTCGCCTCGTGGGGGCTCCTCCAGGATACGTAGGATATGAAGAAGGTGGACAATTAACTGAAAAAATCAGACGTAAACCCTACAGTGTGATATTGCTTGATGAAATAGAGAAGGCTCACCCAGATGTATTTAATATCTTATTGCAAGTGCTAGATGATGGTATCTTGACAGATGGTCTAGGACGAAGAGTAGATTTTAAGAATACTATTATCATTATGACATCTAACATTGGTGTAAGAGATTTGAAAGATTTTGGAGCAGGCGTAGGCTTTGCTACTCAATCTCGCCTCCAAAACCAAGATGATTTAATGAAAAGTACTATTCAAAGTGCTTTACGCAAAGCGTTCTCTCCTGAATTCTTAGGTCGTTTAGATGATGTGATTGTGTTTAATTCTCTACAACGTGAGCATATCCACGAAATCATTGACTTAATGCTTGCAAAAGTATTTGCTAGAATCAAGACACTTGGCTATAATGTAGATTTGACAGAAAAAGCAAAAGACTTTTTGGCAGACAAGGGGTATGATGCCCAATATGGTGCAAGACCTCTTAATCGTGCTATTCAAAGATACCTTGAAGATCCTATAGCAGAAGAAATCTTAAAAGGAGGACTGACAGAAGAACAAGTAATCGTGGTTGATTATAGTGGCGAAGGTGATAGCCTTACCCTTACAGTAGAAACAAGAAAAACTACCGAAGAAACTCCCGAGAACTAAACCTTCTAGAATAGATAATATATTAAAAGACCTTGTAAAAAAATTACAAGGTCTTTTTTGTG
>JBBRUH010000139.1:0-12261 GCA_038248005.1 Cytophagales bacterium
ACAATGTAAGCCAACTAATCAAAATGGTACATGATAGCCTGCAACAGACCAAACCTCATATCAAATTTGGCATTAGCCCTATGGGAGTTTGGCGAAATATCCAAGATGACCCCAGAGGCTCAGATACTCAGGCAGGACAGCCTAGCTATGACTACTTAGGGGCAGATGTGCTTGCTTGGTTAGAAGAAGGTTGGATTGATTATGTAGCTCCACAGCTTTACTGGAGCATAGGGCATCCAAGAGCTGATTATGCAACGCTTGTAAAATGGTGGTCTAAAAACACCTTTGGAAGACATCTCTACATTGGGCAAGCATTTTATAAAATTAATCAAGATGAAGATAAGAAATGGTATAGAAGCTCCGAGATACCAGACCAAATACGGCTCAACCGCACTTATCCCGAAGTATCAGGAAGCATCTTTTTCAGGGCTAAAAATCTAATGGATAATCCTCGTGGAGCAACTGATAGCCTAGGGACAAACTTTTACGCATTCCCTGCACTCATCCCTACGATGCCATGGAAGGATAAAATAGCTCCTAATGTGCCTCAGAGCCTTCGTAAAATACGAACTCCCAAGAGGGTATTGCTCAAATGGGAAGCTCCCGAAATAGCCAAAGATGGTGAAATAGCTCATTATTATATCGTCTATCGCTTTACTAATGACGAAAATCCCAATATCTCACAAACTCAAAATATCGTTAGTATTCAGAAAGAAACTCAGTTTGTGGAGAAAAAACCTTCGGAAACAGGAGAATACATTTATGCCATCACTGCATTAGACCGTCTTCACAATGAAAGCGAGCCTACTTTCCTGAGAGTAGATCAGTAAGGCTTTGAGGGTAGGAGAGGAGACTAAATTTCACAAAAATTTTGTATATTTGTTTAAAGTAAAAACTCCCTAAGAAAATGAAAAAATTACCCATAGGCATACAAGATTTCTCTAAAATCAGGAAGGAAGATTATTTGTATGTGGATAAGACACAATATATTTTTAATCTTTTGCAAGAGGCAGGGTATTACTTCCTTTCACGCCCTCGCCGTTTTGGTAAATCACTCTTACTAAGCACTTTATCAGAGATTTTTTCAGGTAATCGCAGTTTATTTGAAGGACTTTGGATAGAAGATAAGATAGATTGGGAAGTTTTTCCTGTGGTTCATCTTAGCTTTGGCAAAGGTGATTTTAAAGATATAGGCTTGCGAAAAGCTATTACAGATAGACTTGAAAAAGTAGCCAAAGAGCATGACTTAGTCATTGAAAAAACGACTATTAGTAGTCAATTAGAAGAACTCATTGAGAAACTCTATCAAAAATACCAAAAGCGAGTTGTGTTACTCATAGATGAATATGACAAACCAATCATTGATTTTTTAGGCAAAGATGAAATTCATATTGCAGAAAAGAACAGAGAAATCATGAAAGAGTTTTATTCTCCCATCAAAGGATTAGACCCTTATTTGCGTTTTTTCTTGCTGACAGGGGTTTCTAAGTTTAGTAAAGTGAGTATTTTTTCGGATTTGAATAATTTAGATGATATTTCTTTAGGGAAGGATTTTGCATTGATGTTAGGTTACACAGAGCAGGAAATCATTTTCTACTTTGATGCCTACCTTGATAAAGCTTCAAAAGAAATGGAACTTAGCAAAGAGGAACTCATGAAAGAGATTAGACTTTGGTATAATGGCTATAATTTTGATGGTTTAGAAACAGTTTATAATCCCTTTTCAGTACTTAATTTTTTTAAAAAAAGAAAGTTTGATAATTACTGGATTGAAACAGGCACACCTACTTTTTTGATCAAGCTCATGGCAGAGGGAGGATATTATGACGTAAGTGGCATACAGCTTGATTTGTTTTCACTAGGTAATTTTGAGATTAATCATCTAGAACCACTTGTGATTTTGTTTCAGACAGGTTTTTTAACGATTAAAGAACAGACAGCTTTTGATGTATATCGCTTGGGTTATCCCAATAAAGAAGTTAAAAATTCTATGCTCAAGCTATTGTTAAGAGAGTATGCAAGTATCACAAGTGCTGAGAACAATCACTTACTTTTCAAAATCAAAGCAAGCCTTGAACAGAATGACATTAAGACTTTTTTTGAGCTTTTCAATGCTTTATTTGCGAAGATTCCACATCAGATATTTGAAGAAAGATTAGAGAGTTATTATCATGCGATTATCTACCTGACTTTTACGCTTTTGGGCTATTACGCAGAGGCAGAAGTCAGCACCTCAAGAGGCAGAATAGATGTAGTAGTAAAGACTTTATCATATATTTACATCCTAGAATTTAAAGTTAGAGACACTGCACAAAATGCCCTTCAGCAAATCAAAGAAAATCAATATCCAGAAAAATACAAAGACGATAACCGTACATTGGTCTTGATAGGAGTCGCTTGCCAAGATAAAAAAGTGATAGAATATGTAGTGGAGTAAAATATGATATCTAAAACTCTCTAAATCAGTAACTTTCATTAGGAAATAAAGAAAGATATGCATAGAAAAGATACAAATATTCAATCACTTAATTGCTGTGAATTTATAGTTCATATTATTCATTATCTAAGGCAAGATTCATCTGGTATTGAAGCGTCAGTAGAAATGCTAGCACGTTTAGATGAGAATAACCTAGAGGACAATAATAAAAAAGAACTTAGAGATGCCATTCTAAAAAAAGTGCATTCTATTCACTTTTTAGAAAATGAAATAAAAGAATGGCTCGATGCTAACTATCTCTAAATCACTAATTTTTATCAAAATACAACGTAGAATTTTTAACAATTATTCTAACCTAATAAACTTTCAAAAAAAAACTTAAATTTGCATTTCAAAAACAAATAAGTATCTCAAAAGGTATTTCTATTTCTTTCTCTATTGATTTATCAGTATCAAAAAATATATAAAAATGGATTTTCAAGTAAACGAAAAAGGCTATTATGGTGAGTTTGGAGGAGCTTTCATCCCCGAGATGCTTCACCCTAATATTGAAGAACTTCGCACCCGTTATTTAGAGATTATTTATGCTCCTGATTTTCAGGCAGAGCTAAAGCAATTACTCAGAGATTATGTAGGTCGTCCTACGCCTCTTTATTTTGCAAGTCGTCTGTCAGAGCTTTACAATACCCAAGTCTATCTCAAGCGGGAAGATCTTTGCCATACGGGAGCCCACAAAATCAACAATACTGTAGGACAAATCTTACTTGCTAAGAAGCTTGGAAAGCATAAAATTATTGCTGAGACAGGTGCAGGACAACACGGAGTGGCTACTGCGACAGTCTGTGCCTTGATGGGTATTGAGTGTGTTGTGTATATGGGTGAGCATGATATTCGACGCCAAAGACCCAATGTAGAGCGTATGAAAATGCTTGGAGCGACTGTAGTGCCAGCTACTTCGGGCAGCAAAACACTAAAAGATGCGACCAATGAAGCGATGCGACATTGGATTAATAACCCACAAGATACTCACTATATCATAGGTTCAGTAGTAGGCCCACATCCTTATCCTGATATGGTGGCACGATTCCATGCAGTGATTAGCGAAGAAATGAAAAACCAACTCTTGGAAAAAACAGGAAGAGATTATCCTGATTATATTTTTGCCTGTGTAGGTGGAGGAAGTAATGCCATGGGTGCTTTTTATCATTATTTAGATAACCCTAATGTACAACTTATTGCTGCCGAAGCAGAAGGCTTGGGTATTAGTTCAGGTAAATCTGCGGCTACTACACAGCTAGGGCGTTCGGGTATTTTGCACGGGAGTAAAACCCTTCTTATGCAAACTGATGATGGACAAGTTGTAGAGCCTTATTCTATTTCGGCTGGTTTAGATTACCCAGGTATCGGTCCTGCTCATGCCAATCTCTTTACGAGCAAAAGAGCTCAGTTTCTCAGTGTAACAGATGATGAAGCAATGCGAGCAGGTTTACTTTTAAGTCGTATGGAAGGGATTATTCCAGCTATAGAGACTGCACACGCTTTTGCTTTATTACCTAAAATGACTTTCAAACAAAGTGATGTATTGGTAGTAAATCTTTCGGGAAGAGGAGATAAAGACTTGGATACTTATATTAAATATGAGTGGTAAATAGTAGCATGCCTTTCAAGCCAAATACTTAAAATACTTAAAATACTTAAAAACTAAAACTTGGGGTATTGCCCCAAGTTACCTACAAAACAGACCTTGCAATGATACAAGCTCCTGAAGCATTGTTATTGTCTTTTTCTTTGAGGGGAAAATAGCTTAACTCATAAGGATAGACCTGACCACCTAGTTGCAAGGTAGTAGTGATCTTAAATTCCTCACCTTTCAATACCTTCTCAATTCTTTTCTTTTGTTCGGCTTTTTCTGAGGAAGGATAAATATCATATAGAGAACTTCCTACTTTAAGCTCAATATTACTCTGGGCATACATTGCTTTAGCTTTTTTATTAAACAGAGATATTTTTTGCTCATTGTCCACCACTAAGATTAGATTATCAGTGCTATCAATCAAGGCTTCATTGATGCTTTGCTGTTTGGCACTAGACTCATGAGTAGTTTGCATTTCTTCCATATTTTGGCGGAGTTCTTCTTGGCTTGCTTGAAGTTGCTCGTTGATTTCTACGATTTGCTGTTCTTGTTTTTTACGTTCTGTAATATCTCTTGCGATGACACAAGCTCCCATAACTTTTTCATTTTGCTGGCGAAGAGGGAAATAATTGACTTCATAATAGATGTCAATATTTCCCATCTGGAAGTGAGTGTATTCTGTGAAATCTTCACCTGATAGAGCTCTGTTGTATAATGTAAGATACGCCTCTTTTTCTTCGGGAGGAAGCAAGTCTAAAACTGATACCCCTAATTGTGCTTCTATTCCATTTTGAGCATAATTTTCACGGACTCGGTTATTGACGAGTATAATCCTCAGGTCAGTATTTACAATCACAATCGTATCAGTACTATTATTAATTAAGCCTTCAGTAATATTTTGTTGCCTTGCGACTTCTTCTTGAGTTGCCTGCATTTCTTCCATATTCTGGCGAAGCTCTTCTTCACGAGATTGTAATTCTTCTGAGTGTAGCTGAGAAGATTCTAATAAAACCTTGGTACGCTCATTTACTTTAAGATTAGTAATCGTAATAGCGATACTTTCCCCTATTTTCTCTACAAACTCAACCTGAAATGGCTTGAAATGAGTAAAAGAAGCCAATTCTACAATACCTTGTACTCCCTCATTTGTTATCAATGGCACTATGAGTAAACTTGCAGGTTTTGCTTCACCAGCTCCTGATTGTATTTGGAGGTAGTTCTCAGGAATCTCTCTTAGGTAGGTGGTCTGCTTTTCTAGGTAAGTCTGACCGATTAATCCCTCTCCAATTTCAATGCGTTTTTTGAGAAATTTTTTTCTATCATAAGCATACGCAGCACTTAATTCTAAAAAAATATCACTCTCATCATCATCATTTAGGATAAATAAAAACCCTTGATGAACCTGTAAAATTTTTACTAATTCAGAAGTGATTTTGAGAGATAATTCTTTAAAGCTATCATTTCTTGCTCTTAATATTTCCCCAAATTTGGCTATATTTTGATTAATCCAAGTTCTTTGGTCTTCATCGTCTGAGAGTTTGCGTAGCTTATCCCTCATATTAAGTAAGGCAGATGTAAATTTATCAGATTTTTGGTATTCTTGAGTCATTTCTGCTCCAAAATTACGATCCCCTATTTGATGAATAAATTCAGTTGCTTCTTTGAGTTTATGGTTTAGTTTATTGAGGTTTTCTGAAAGTGTTTCAGTTTCAGCCAAACCTTTGATTTCAATTTCTTTTTTAAGACTACCTTTTACGAGTTGGGTAGAAACTTGATTTAGCTCTTCAAGTGGACTGATTAAACTGTTTCTGAGCAGGATATAAAACACGAGACTATAAGAAAATATCAAACCTCCTATAAGATAAAATACATACCTAAAAGTCATAGCAGGCAATACCCAACTTAAAAAAAAGCCTGCAATAATTAAGAACAATTGAAATCCAATGAAGAAATTTAATTGTATAGAAAGATTTTTAAAAGATATTTTCATATTTTAAATTAGGTATTTTGCTTAAAGCTTACGAATATAATGCCATTTAAAGCAAAAGATAGGTTAAGCAAGAGATGAGTAATAAATTATGGGTTTTTTATGAAATGAGTACTGTTTTGATAATCATTGAAAAGTCAAAGATTCAAAAAAGCTCTTCATCTTCAAAATAATCTAATACATATCCTTTTAGCAATTCCTCTTGACTTAATACATCTAAATGAGGTAGGTTTTTGACCATTTTCCAGTGAGGCCAGCCATCTTGGTCATGTCCTTCTAGTTCGTAGATGCCTACCTTGCTCAATATACGACATATCGCAATGTGCATCAAGTCTTGCTTTTGTTCTTTGGTGTAGATTTTAGGCCCATGCCCTAGTTCTCTCACTCCTATCAAAAAAAGGACGGCATTTAAGTCTGCAGGTTTTTTGCCAATTACTTTTGCTAGATTATCTAGCAAAGTAGCCCATTCTAGTTCTATATTTCTTACTTTTTCGGTCATAATTTTTATTAATTAGTAATGCTTTCAAAATAAAGCACTCATTTAGTTTAGGTAAAAATCTCATTATCAGACTATTAAAAATTCATAACTCATCTCTCACTTAGTTACTTTTCCTAATGCTTCCCAATACTCTACAGCTCTTCTTAGGTGAGGAACTACAATAGTACCACCTATCAGAGTAGCAATGGAGAAAACTTCTTGAATTTCTTCGGTTTTGATACCTAATTCGTGGCATTTGCCAAGGTGGTATTTTACGCAGTCATCACAGCGTAAAACCATAGAGCAGGCAAGTCCTAGCATCTCTTTGGTAACTTCGCTGAGGCTTCCTTCTTGGTAAGCATTGGTATCAAGGTTAAATATTCTCTTGATGATTTTATTATTAGAAGACATGATTTTATCATTCATCTTGCTTCTATAATCATTGAATTCTTCTACTATATTGTTTTCCATGTGTTTTTATATTTATGTTGGTAAAATTAAATAAATTTTGGTAATTATGTTCTCTGAGAGAAATAGAAATTAGAAGTGATATAGCATTGGAGACTCAGGAAAAGTTCCCAATACCTCAAAATCTATTAAAAACTATTTTACTTTTTGTTTATAGACATGATTTTTTTATAAAAATCGTATGTTTGCGTGACTTATAATAGTTTAATAATACACTCTGAGAATGTATGCTTAGGTGGTTTTCCTTTTGCTCCTCCTAGTTTAGCTAACCGTACTGTTTGCTCGTCTTTGGCGAGTTGGTCTTCTATTTCAAAAATTATAATTTTCCTGAGCCTCTAACAATATAAAAAAGGTAAAACTATAAAGAATTGGAGGATAGACCAATCAAAGGATAATGTGCTAAGCTATCTTCATTACTTTATGGACAAAGTAAATGGAAAAATTGCATTGATAAATAACTAATCATCTATCATAAAGTCAAGAAAGGCTTAAAACCAATTCATAGATTCTAGGTTTAGAATCTATGAAACAAGCAATCAATATACTTTGGCTTAAAAAAGATTTGCGTTTGCGAGATCACCTTCCTTTCAAAGAAGCTATCTCAGCCAATAAACCTTTGTTGTTACTGTATGTTTTTGAGCCGTCTCTACAAAATTATCCTGATTGGAATATCAGACATTGGCAGTTTATCTATCAATCTCTTTTAGAGATGAATCAAAAACTGGCGACTTACCAAACGAAGGTTCAACTTGTATATGGAGAAGCCTTAGCCATTTTTGAATTATTGCAGAATGATTATCAAATAGAAAGTGTTTTTTCGCACCAAGAAACAGGCATTTTGCTGACTTATCAGCGTGATTTGGCTTTGCAAAAGTTTTTTAAATCAAAGAAAATCACTTGGAAAGAATATCAATGCAATGGTGTATTAAGAGGTCAGAAGAATCGTGATATTTGGGACAAGGCTTGGCTTCGTTTTATGAAACAAGCACAGCAACACCCTGATTTAAGCAAACTAATTCCTATTAATCTCGAGTTCAAAAACGCTTATCACCTTCCCAAAAAACTAAAAGTTTCTTTAGAAAAATATCCTAGTACTTTTCAGCCAGCAGGAGAGCATTTTGCTTGGCAATATTATCAAAGCTTTGTCAATCAGAGAGTTGCTAACTATAATAAACACATCTCCGAACCAGAGAAAGGACGTATCAGTTGTAGTCGTCTTTCGCCTTATATCACTTGGGGAAATCTCAGCACAAGGCAAGTATATCAGTTTTATGAACAAGCTCTTCTCCGTTCACCCTACCGTTTTCAGCTCAAAAGTTTTAGGTCAAGGCTACAGTGGAGATGTCATTTTATTCAGAAATTTGAAATGGAAGAGCGAATAGAATTTGAGCATATTAATAAAGGATATAATGCCTTAGAGCAACCCATAAACCCTGCTTATCTAGAAGCTTGGAAGACAGGACAAACGGGTTTTCCTATAGTAGATGCTTGTATGCGTTGTGTAGAAGCTACGGGTTATCTTAATTTTAGGATGCGTGCAATGCTCGTTTCTTTTCTGACCCACTTGCTATGGCAACCTTGGCAAAGTGGTGTATATCATCTAGCACAATTATTCTTAGATTATGAGCCGGGGATTCATTTTAGTCAGTTTCAGATGCAAGCCAGCGTAACGGGCATCAATACCATTCGGATTTATAACCCTATCAAACAATCACAAGAAAAAGATGCAGAAGGTGTTTTTATCAGAAAGTGGGTGCCTGAACTAGCCCTTTTACCTACCAAACAACTTCACCAACCCGAAACCATGACTACCATAGAGCAAAAACTATATCATTGTGAAATAGGTACAGATTACCCCTCTCCTATCATAGATTTCAAGAAAAATTATAAGGAAGCTTCTGCTCGCCTTCATGAGCTCAAAAAATCTTCCCAAGTGAGAGCGGAAAATTATCGCATTTTAAGCAAACATGTGAGGCAAAAGGCTTAGAGGTTATTTTTTTCGTATTTTAAAGGAATATATGGAAATAAACAGAAAGCAGATATTAGAAAACTTGAATGTGCGAAAAATTAAAAGTGTTGCCCAAAAAATAGACCCAAAAGCCGAAATTGTTTTATATAGTTCTAGGACACGTGGAGATTCTCATGCGTTTTCAGATTGGGATTTACTCATCCTAACTTCTTATGAATCTTCTATTATTGATGAATAAAGACATAGACATGCTCTATTTGATTTAGAACTTGAATATAACCAAGCATTCTCAACGCTGGTCTGTTCAAAAAAAGCTTGGGAGAGTAAATACAGTGTAACACTACTCTATAACAATATTGCCAAAGAAGGCATCTATGTATGAACGATTACAGCAAAGAAGAATATGTATCTTATTAAATAACTACCTATTTCTTATTAAACCAATCAATTTATTCATCACCCAGAATAAACAAACCTAAAAGATAGTGTGTTTAAGACATTTATAGTATTCTTGTGAATTAAGAGTACATCTTATCAATAAAAAAGACCATTTTATTGTTTTAACCGTTTAAGCAAGTAATACCTTTTATTGATGAATGTTGGTTTGAACCTTAAAATTGAATTACATGCCACAATATATGATTGAAATAGACTTACCTGAAGTGCTTTCAGATGAATTTATGAGCCTAGTGCCAGCACAAATTGAAAAAATAAATGAATTGATGACTCAGCGTGTATTGAGTAGTTATACACTCAATGCTGATCGCTCACGTCTTTGGGCTACCTTAGATGCAGATTCAGAAATGGAAGCAATTGAGATTTTGAGAAGCTTTCCTATTTATGATTGGATGGAATACACCATTCATGAACTGATGTTTCACCAAGAAAGCTCTTCTTTTTTAATTCCGAGATTTTCTTTGAATTAAATATTATTATGACTTCATTTATAGAGGTGTAAGCGAAGACGCTTACACCAGTATTTACCTCTTTTAAGTGTCTTCACTTGAACGGCATTACACAACATAAAATATCATAATAATCTCTATTGAATTACCTTAAATTTAATCAGCCAAACTGATTTTATAATGACAAGATACCTTTTGATGCTGTGTTGGATACTAGGAGTAAGTTATTTGAATGCTCAAGAAAGTGAAGTGGATTTGGTACTTAATGAATATATCCGTACCAAGGAAGCACAACAGAAGAAAGAGTTATCTATGAGTGAGTTTCGGTATGAGCCAGGGGCTTTAAAATTTCCTAGCTTCGTGGGTTATCAACGCAAAGAACAATATTTATACTATTTTGGAGAAAGTCCTATTCCTAGTTTGGAGCTTGTGGTCTTAGCAATAGACTCAGGAAAGATTCATTATGACATAGAGCTTCTCTATAACTTTAAAGGAGAACTTATTTTTTGTAGAGAAAACCAAAATAACCCTGATTTTAAGTTTACAGAGTTACGGATTTTCTTTAAAGAAGAAAAGCTATTGCGTTTTTATGAGGGAAATGCCATCATCACTTCTAGTCTTTTGTTTCATCAAGAAAAGCTTAAATTTATCCAAGCTACTGCAAAAAGTCTCTATGATAAGTTTACAGGCTATGCTAGATTTTTGAAGATGAAGCCTTAGGGAGCGAGAAATGAGAAATGAGAAGTAAAAATGAAAAACCCTGTCTATCCTAAAATCCTAAAAATCCTAATTAAGACAAGAGCAATGAATATTTAAAATAGCCTGAAAGGCTTAAACATCAAAACTTGGGGCATAGCCCCAAGCTACTCCTAAGCCAAAGATTCAATCTTGACAACCCCCTCAAGTAGTGCATTGCGTGAAGCATACAGCCAAATGTAACTAATAATAAGCAATACACCCATCACAATATTCAATTGCCAATAAGCTGAAATACCTTGTGTAACATAGCCAATAAACAAAGTACTCAAAGCCATCCGAACGAAATCTGCGTAATAAACCCAAGATTTTCGCTCAAACAATGCTCCATTGTGCAAGACAGCCCACATAATCAAGCCTGCTGCAGTGAGTTTTTCCCAAGTTACCAAGTTGTTATATTGTAGCATAAAAGCCAATACGCCTGCTGTAATCAACAAATACTGAAAGAAAGCATAGGTATTGACAATGAAAGGCACTTGAGTATCGTATTTTTCATAGTTTTCACGGCTGACATCAGGAATAGACATCATTCCTCCCTGTTCGGCAGGTCTCCATCCTGGCTTATAAAAAAGCACTTTAAATTTATCACTCCACTTTGGAGTTACTTTTAATTGCTCATAAATCGTCTGAAAGTTAGATAAATTAGCCCAAATAGGATTCCAGCTATTGAGAGGCTTGGTAATGCCATAAACAGGGCGTTCTTCTTCCCATTTAAAAGTACCAAACATCATATCCCAGACAATAAATACACCTGCATAATTTTTATCTATATATTTAGGGTTTCGCCCATGGTGCACTCTGTGATGTGAAGGTGTATTCATCACATATTCCAAGACACCCATTTTATTGACCAGCTCCGTATGAATCCAAAACTGATAGGTGAGATTAATTGCACTTACCCAAGCCAACATAAAGGTATCAAAACCCATCAAAGCCAAGGGAATGTACAACCAAAAAGTAAACAAAGACTGAAGCCAACTCTGACGCAATGCCACCGAAAGGTTATACTCTTCACTCTGATGATGCACCACATGACCACTCCAAAGCAGGTTAATCTCGTGGCTTACTCTATGTGCCCAATAATAGCACAAATCATACAAAATAAACAGTATCACAAAACTCCAAACAGAATAGTCTATCTTAAAAAAGGCAAAATTATGATATACCAGCTCATAAAAACCTAGCTTAACCACTATCCCAAACACCTGCTGACTAGAGCCTGCATTGATATTGGTGATAGAATCATTGAGCCTATAAAGCCCAGTTTTGCGAAAATTATCAACTAATAGTTCTATTCCCATCAAAAAGAAAAACAAAGGAACAGAAAAGATAATAGGGTTTATGTCCATAATAAAAAAGCAAAATGAGAGATTAATTATTAAATTATAGATAATTAAGTCATGATTATCTATCTGATAATGAGTGATTTACTTAAAATAAATGAGTATTTTGTTTTCAAATTTTACAAATAAGCCCTAAAATACATTTATTTATTGTAAAATTACAAAATAATCTGGTGATTTTATATATTCATTTTGTTTGCAAATTGATTTTGATAGATAGAAAAGATGATTCATCTCCCTCCTCACAATTTATCACAGAGCTTTAGTCTTTTTATTGTATTTTTG
>JBBRUH010000140.1:0-12218 GCA_038248005.1 Cytophagales bacterium
CGGAGAGGAGACATGATAATGATGAAAAGGCATTTTATACAAAGCAGAAGCCTTTTGGCGAAAGACGGTTTCACTCAAGGGTCCAGTCAAAGGAGCTAAATTTTCGGCAAGGATAGGGTTGTATCGCCACGGTTTGATGGTTTGAATTTTTGCCATGTATTATTAGTAAGAGATGAGTTATGAATTTATAATAATTTGATAATGAGTGCGTTACATAGATTAAATAATTACTTTATTGCAAAATATTTAAAACAAGACGATTCTTAGTGTAAATGCTTAGAGGTTAATGATATACAACTTCTAAATATTTTAGACTTTCCACGTCTGACAGACTTGGAAAGTTTAGTATCATTTAAACCCTCTAAAGGTGTTTCACCCTCGAAAATTTTGGTGTTTCACCAAAATCAGATTAATGCACAGCCTCGAGATTCAAATAACTATTACCTGATTCTACTATGGAATCATACAAAAAAATGAAACAATCCAAACAAGTGATTTGCATCCTCACAAACCACTTGTTTGAAATAATTTAGCTAGATTTGACTACACCACAATATTAACAATCTTCTTAGGTACTACGATTATTTTTTTAGGGGCTTTGCCTTCTAGCCATTTTTGTACGGTCTCATCTGCCAAAACTTCTGTAGTGATATCAGCTTGGTTCATTTCGGCTGCAAAATCCATCAAATGACGTTTTTTACCATTAATCATTATAGGATAAGTAAAGGCATCTTCTTTAAGGTATTTCTCATCAAAATCTGGAAACTGTTCTATATGGATGCTCTTGATATGTCCCATTTTAGCCCAAAGCTCTTCAGTAATATGAGGGATATAAGGTGCCATCATGCGTAGCATTGGCTCAAAAATGGCTTGTTTATTACATTTTAGGGCATTCAAATCATTGACCAATTTCATAAATTCACTCACTACGGTATTAAATGAATAACGGTCTAGGTCTTCTTTTACTTTTTTGATGGTTCGGTGGAGTACTTTCCATTCATCTTTGCTTGGGGCATCTCCACTGACATAAAATTCACTTTGCTCATTCTCAAATAATCTCCAAAGCTTTCTCAAAAAACGGAAAGAACCATCTATGTTCTTAGGATCCCAAGGTTTGCTTTGCTCTAATGGACCTAAAAACATCTCATAAAGACGCATCGTATCAGCACTATATCTTGCCACTACAGCATCAGGATTGACTACATTGTACCATCGTTTTGACATTTTCTCTACCCTGTTTCCACAAATAAATTTACCATCTTTGCCTGTGATAAACTCATAGTTGGCTGTTTCAGGCCGCCAAGATTTGAATGCTTCTATGTCTAATACATCTCCTTCTACGAGGCTTACATCTACATGCAGTTCAGTAGTTTCATAGTCATTTTTGAGATCAAAAGACACAAACTTATCTTCATCTTTGACACGATATACAAGGGCAGACATTCCCTGAATCATCCCTTGATTGATGAGTTTTTTGAAAGGTTCTCTGTGATTGATAAAACCTCTATCACATAAAAACTGAGTCCAAAACCTAGAATAAAGCAAATGACCTACGGCATGTTCTGTCCCTCCAATGTATAAATCTACTTGATTCCAATACTCAGTAGCCTTTTTAGAAGCAAATTCTTCATTATTTTGAGCATCCATATACCTCAAAAAATACCAAGAAGAACCTGCCCAGCCTGGCATAGTAGTAAGTTCATACTCATATTTATCTTCATATTTCCAGTTTTCGGCACGTCCGAGAGGTGGTTCGCCTTCTTCGGTGGGTTTGTATTCATCTATTTCTGGCAGATGAAGGGGCAAAGTCATTTCTGGCAATACTTTCGGAATATCTCCTTCAAAATAAACAGGAACAGGCTCGCCCCAGTATCTCTGACGGCTAAAGACTGCATCACGCAATCTATAATTAATTTTTCCTTTGCCTATGCCTCGTTTTTCAATTTCTTTGATGACTTCTTGAATGGCATCCTGTGTATTCATTCCATTCAATGAACCAGAGTTAATGAGTTTGCCATGTTTGATTTCAGTAGGGTCATCTAAGTCTTCCGAACCCTCTATCACACATTTAATAGAAATACCAAACTGAGTAGCAAACCTAAAATCTCTATCATCAGAGCTAGGTACAGCCATTACAACTCCCGTTCCGTAGCCTGCTAACACGTAATCAGCTATCCAGATAGGGATTTTTTCTCCACTGAAAGAATTAATAGCATAAGAGCCTGTGAATACTCCTGTTACGGTTTTTACTTCTGATTGTCGCTCACGCTCTGAGCGATTTTTAGCCCAATTCACATATTTTGCTACTTCTTCTTTTTGCTCAGGAGTAGTGAGTGTATCTACCAAGTCTAACTCTGGTGCGATGACCATAAAAGTTACTCCATAGATAGTATCAGGGCGAGTAGTGAATACTTTGAGAACCCCAGAAACCCCACTGGGGTCAATCTCAAACTCCATCTCTGCACCAAAGGATTTTCCTATCCAGTTGCGTTGCATTTCTTTCACTGCATCAGACCACTCTATACCATCAAGACCTTGCAAAAGCTTTTCAGAGTAAGCAGTGATACGCATCATCCACTGACGCATTTTTTTACGCTCAACGGGATGTCCACCTCTTTCTGAGAAACCATCTTTGATTTCGTCATTGGCAAGTACAGTTCCGAGAACAGGACACCAGTTTACGATAGAATCTGCCACATAAGTCAGTCTATATTTTAGGAGTAAATGCTGTTTTTCTTCTGCTGAGAATTTGTTCCATTCTTCTGCTGAAAAGCTAGGAGTGTCTTCATCACAGTCAGCTTTTACTTGAGTATTTCCGTTTTTTTCAAACTCAGAAATAAGCTCAGAAATAGGCTCTGCTTTATCTGTCTTTTGATTATACCAGCTATCAAATATTTGTTGAAAAATCCATTGAGTCCACTTATAAAAGTCAGGAGAAGAAGTCTGTACTTCTCTAGACCAATCATAGTCAAAGCCTAGTTTGCCGAGTTGGGCTTTAAAAGTTTCTATATTTTGTTTGGTGGTGATAGCAGGGTGCTGTCCAGTTTCTATGGCATATTGCTCGGCGGGAAGTCCAAAAGAGTCAAAGCCCATCGGATGCAATACATTATAGCCTTGCATTCTTTTAAACCTAGAGATGATATCAGAAGCGATGTATCCGAGTGGATGTCCTACGTGAAGACCTGCACCAGAAGGGTAGGGGAACATATCCAAAGCATAAAATTTGGGCTTATCTGAATTTGTTTCGGTTTGATAGATTTTATGTTCTTCCCAATAGGCTTGCCATTTTGCTTCTATTTCTTGTGGATTGTAGTCCATATTGCATTCAATGAGTTATGAAGTGATTGGATATTAGAGAATGTAGCTTCAATTTTTGATATTTTTTGAGTACGTCTTTACTATCCTTTTTAGATCATTTTAATTTAGTTTGCAAAATTAAGAATAATTTAGGCTTATTGCTATACTACTGAGCATGATTGTTGGCGAAGTTGAAGGTTTTCTAATCCAAAGGATTGGCTATAAGCAAATCCTTTGGGTTTTTAGCATTATAAGTGATAAGTTATAAATGATAAGTGATGGGTTATTTTATTGAAATACTGATAATCAGTTATTTATAGTAATATTAAAATGTGCAAACTAATTTTGACCATCTACTTAATATGAATTAATCTGATACACTATCTTACTATACTCACCTTACCTTGCCTGTAAAATACTCTATCAGTATAGACGGGATGTTTATAACTAGCTTTCCAGTAATATACACCACTAGGTGCTTCTTTGCCTTGCAATGTGCCATCCCAAGGTTCATTTTGTTTAAAGGTTACATAGACGATTTCGCCCCAGCGATTGTATATTTTTAAATCAAGTTGGTTAAAATCAGTTCCAAGAATCTCCAAGACATCATTTAAGCCATCTCGATTAGGTGAAAAAGCCTCAGGTAGATAAAAAACTGGGGTACATTTTCCAAAAACTTCAAAACTGTGTGTAGTTTCACAGCCATATCCATTATCCATTATTACTTCATAAATACCAGGGTTTCGTACTTCTAAACTACGAGTGGTATCTCCCGTACTCCAGAGATAGTTTCTAGCTTCTGAGGCTTTAAGAAAAACACCTGTTTCATTGGGTGGACATACAAATAAAGAGTCTCCACTAGGTACTACTGTGTTGGCAAAACCTACTACCTCTATTGTTCGACCTATTTCATGCAAACAACCTAGATAATCTGTAAAAATATACTCTATTTGATGCTGACCTACACCCAAAGCAGAAGGGTTAAATTGATTGGTTAATTGATTATTTACCCTAAAAAAACCACCTACTGGTTGTCCTGTAACTGTAAAAGTTCCTTGGTCTATACAATAGCCCTCTTCAAGATTGGTGAGTTGTAAATCTACTGGGGGAGAAACTACTTCAAAACGCTGGCTTACAAAGCCTTGACATTCAAATTCATCTTCATAGAAATAAGCTACTTCAAAAGTGCCTATTCCTAATAATTGGGGGTCTAATGAGTTAGTAGTAATGCCATTGATTGTAAAAGTACCTCCAGATGGACTTGCTGTGAGTGTTACAGGGTCAGTACTAGGGCAATATTGTGCAATAAGATTTGTGAAAACTGGCTGAGGAATGGGTTTGAAATCTATCATGATTGTATCACGTAAGATACACTCTCCTCTGGTTACTTTTACCCAATATTCTCCACTTTGATTGACTAATAAACTAGGCTCTACAGAATCATCTGACCAAAGATAAGAGTTAGCTCCTGCACCTGCTTGTAGTGTAAGGGGTTCACCTTCGCAAGCACGAATATTTGGTCCAAGATTTAAACTAGAAAAATCTGAAAAATAACCATATTCAGAGCTACCTCCTAACTTATTGAGTATGCCTAGATGAAAAAGTCCAGTGCTATTGGTGATTAGATTTGCCTGTCCTACAGGGATTTGCCCAGAACCAAATTCTTTGCGCATGGCTACCCACTCACCATTGCTTCCTGGTACATTTATAAAATCAGAAGCAGTTACTAGGTTTGTACTTCCATTGACCGTAAAATTACCCTCGTTGCCTTTTTTGGTTAATAAGAACAAAGCAAAATCATTCGCACTTGTTCTGATAAATCCCATTTGAGAAGAACCCGTGCAGTCTATGTGTGGTAGCAATGAACTACCAGATTCGTTTGCATGACCTGATAAGTGCAGCACATAGATATTTTTATTACTTTCTATGAAAATACTTGGTGCTGTTACTTGGGTTTTGTATTGCTGTAGAGCTGAGAGCGTACTTACTAAATTTCCGTTGATATAAATCTCTGTATTATTTTCAAGGGCTAGTATATAGACCTTATCAGCAGTTCCAGCAAAGCCTTGCACCGCTATGTATGTCTTGCCAGTGAGGTTAACAGGCACCATTTGGTCTCCTATTAGATCCCATCCATCAGCTGTTCTAATAGAGTCATCACTTATTGTGACGGCTACTGGTTTATTGCTTTGTATGACTGAACCTTTGAGAGAGACTATAGCAGATGTGCCTGAAGCTCTAGCAGAGAAAGTCTGCCCTTTTTGCAATGTAACCTGAAAAGGAACATTGGCAGCACGTCCTATGAGGGCAGTCGTAGGGGTGATTGTTACTTGCGTATTGTTTTCTGTAGCTACGATGTCAATCACTTCGTTCCCTTCTTGATTTAGATAATCATCTTGTGAAGGGATAGCAAAAGATTCTCCTAAAGCATTGCGACCTTTGAGTGGATAAATCTCTGGGTTTAAATCACTTGCTACTTCATAATAAACTGTGACACTTTCATCTGACTCTATATATAAGCCATAGTTACGGATAGAGTTAGCTGGTTGATTTTCTAAGAGTCCTTTGCGAGCGGTGAGGTCTATGCTGCGAGTATCATTAGCAGAAATGCTTGTGCGAATAGGTATAAAACTAGGATTGGCAGGTTGGCTGATAATTACTTCAGCAGCTTTACTAAAGGAAGATATTCTTAAAAAAATAGGGGCATCCCCATGGGCAGCATCTACGTCAGGGGCTACAAACCAAAACTCGGTGTCTATTTGTGCTTGCAGTGGAGAGCTTAAAAATAAATAACTAAGTCCTAAAATATTTAAGAATAAGGCAAATCTTTGATAAAAAGAGTTAATTCTTATTTGGTTAAAATTATCTTTTTGAAATTTCATGGTAAATGATATATGAGTAGATGAGCTCGTGGATATAATCTTTTCAAGATTGATTGATAATAGAACGTGAAGATAGTAAATTATTTTGAAACGGACTAAAGATTAATTTAAAGATTATCACATATTATTTACTCTTACATAGCTGACTTTTTGACAAACCAACGCATAGCTCCAGGGATAATCCCCAAGACTTTACTAGCAATGGCTAGACTTTTGGGGAGTTTCCAATGGGTTTTGTAACGTGTATGTGCTTTCCAGATAGTTTGTGCTATTTCTTCAGCACTAAGCATTGTTTTTGCCTTTTGTAGGCTGATGCCTTTGGTTTTAGCATCATGTACCATAGGTGTACTCACAAAAGAAGGCATGATATCACTTACCTTAATTTGGTGTTGCTCAAACTCAAGACTTAAAGCCTCCGTCAATGCCCTTACTGCATGCTTAGAGGCAGAGTAACTTGCAAACTCTGGAATGCCGTACATTGCAGAAGCTGAGGACATATTGATTACCTGAGATTGAGGCGTATTTTTAAGGAATGTAAGTGCCTGATGCGTACAGTTAATAACACCAAAGATATTTACTTCTAAGATTTGTCGGTGTTTCTCAAGGCTAATCTCTTCAAAAGAACCCATGTGTAATACTCCAGCATTGTTAAATAGAATATCCATTTTTTGCTGTGTCTCTGTGCCAAAATATTCTAAAGCTGTTTTGACCGATTCGGGTTGAGTTACATCTAAATAATGAATACAAGATTTATCCTCTCCGATTTGTATCTGGAGTGATTTAAGGGCTTCCTCATTAATATCGAATAGCCCCACAAACCATCCTTTTTGAGCAAATAACGTAGCTGTAGCCTTGCCTATACCTGATGCTGCTCCTGTGATAAAAATACTTTTTGTCATTTGATAGATGTAAATTTTTGATTAATACTTCAAATTTACTCTATTTTGGTTTTTAATTGAGTGATTTTATAACACTACCATATTTTTTACTGCAAGTATCTTCAACCACAAAAATTTATTTCGACCTCTGGACTTGAGTGATTGCTCTCCTAAAAGATAGGAGCAATGACAGAATAGGGTGAAAAATATTTTTTAGTGATACTTTTATTTTTTCAGCCTTGATTTTTGACGATACGGAAAAACATCTAACACTTCTCCTTCTCGAATTCTCTTTTGTAAATTTTGCCAAAATTTTGGCTCAAATATCTCTGCATGAATCTCAAAAAAAATATCTCTTACTTCTATCCTACCTATCAAAAAACTCCTAAACTCCTCTGGAAAGATATCATTTACCCCTACATGGTACCAAGGCTCAGATGACATTTCTTCTTCATAGGTTCGTGGCTCTGGGATAGTTCTGAAATTACAGTCTGTCAAAAAACAAATCTCATCATAATCATAAAAAATGACTCTTCTATGTCGAGTTACGCCAAAATTTTTGAGTAACATATCTCCTGGGAAAATATTAGCCGCAGCTAGTTGTTTGATAGCATTGCCATATTCTTCTACGGCTTCTCTTGCCTCTGCCAAGCTTGCCTTTTGGAGGTAGATATTAAGAGGAATCATCCTTCTCTCTATATAAAGGTGCTGAATCGTTACTTTATCACCTTCTATCTGGATTATGGAGGGAGCTACCTTTAGGAGTTCTTCTAATAATTCATCTGAAAAACGAGATTTCTCAAACACAAAGTTCTCAAACTCATGCGTATCTGCTAATCGCCCTACACGATCGTGGCGAGAGACAAGCTTGTATTTTTCTTTTACTTGAGTCTTAGTACTTTGCTTTGGTGGATCAAAATTATCTTTGATTAGCTTAAAGACTACATTGTAAGAGGGTAAGGTAAATACAGACATCACCATCCCTTTGATACCTGGTGCGAGTATAAATTTATCTGAAGATTGTTGAAGGTGCTTTGTAAAATGTCTATAAAACTCTGTCTTGCCGTGCTTATTAAATCCGATAGAGTTATAGATTTCAGCACTGTCTTTAAGAGGAATCAGACTTTGTATAAATTCTACCAAAGTAGAAGGTGCATCTGTCTGCACCATAAAATAAGAGCGTGTAAAGCTAAATAAAATACTGACTGTATTTTCATCTGTAATTAAGGCATCTGTAGAGATAGTGCCTTCTTCATTTAAAAAAGCCAATACAAAGGGTTCTATCTTACGGCTAATCTGTAATCTTCCGATGATGTAAGCTCCTTTATTACGATAAAAAACAGATTTTAAAACTTCTAAACGTGCCTGCTCATCTATCGGATATTTATGTAATATATCTTCCTTTAGGTTGAAAGCTACCTTTTCTAGGTCTTCTTCTAAGTTTTTATAGGGTGCTTCAAATTGATAATCAGCATAGATTTGCCTGAGTGTATCTTCAAGGCTAGGATATAACGTATAGCTCTGATAAATAGGCTCAGAAGGAAGCATTTTTGGAGAAGAAAAGCTATCAAACACAAACATAGCCTCACGATTAATTTGTTGGTGCTGAAAAACTTTACAATACACTGAGTTATAAAAAGTTTCTGCAATTCCAGTATTAAGTGTTTCTAAAATCTTTTGAGTAAAAATAGGACGTAGATTTGCCCAAAATGAAGAATCATAGATTGCTTGACCTACCTCACTCTTAATATACTGAGCTACAGAAGGAATTACTTCTTTATAAAGGTTTAGTCTTTCACGGGCATCCCCTTGAATACCTGCCCAATCTGCTTGTGCAAATCTTGTTTCGGCGTTCTTTGTAAAATCTCCAAATTCTTTGAGATAGTTTTGAAAACTATCAATAAGATATTGAGCCGTTTGATTGAGTATATCATTTTTTGACATGCAGTAGTATTAATTTAAATAAACTTAAGAAAGAAAGATATTATTGAATGGATTTGTTTGCAGACTTTCACAATTAGTAATGGTTTAAAAATAAAATGGATATTTATTTTGAACAAAATGCTCATTATTAATAACTTAATAACCCAATAATTAATAACTAATCTCTTACTTATAGGTTCGTATTCATCATTATTGACAGGTCAAAAAAATCTTATTGCACAGCAAGCATTGACCGATTGTGTTATTTATTCTCGTAACTATAAAACCTTAACTTAAGCTTTACGACGAACATCCCGACCTTGAAAGATTGCTGAATGCTATTTTATTGAAGAGGAAAAAAAAGGAAATAGAAATCGTATTATTTGATGCTTCCCAGCGATACATCATTTTCCAAAAAGAGTTCCTGACTCTGAAATTAAGAAACTCTGACTAGATAAAAGTAAATTTAGCCATTCCAATTTCATTTTTTTATAAGAATTTCGTTTTTTACTTTTTCTATTGAATTTGATAGATTTATTTTACTAATCACTTAAAAACGTTCTAAATGTAGCTCCCCAATTAGTATTATTGGTATTGTTTTCTAATCCTTCATCAGTTAGTAATGCGTTTTGATCATCAGTGTTTCTATTAAATAACCAAGCTAATGCAGAGGTCTCAGTGAGTTTTATAGCAGATAAAAAATGATTTACAGGCATTAAACCGCTGACATTGATCACACCAACTTCTCCAAATAGAATTGGAAAATTTGCATTTTTCAATATACTTATTCTATCTGCTACCTCAGTAGTAGAAGTGTTTAAAAGCCATTTTTCGTATGCATGTAAATCAAATAATATATTGGTTTGGTTAGCTAAAATAGTAGCCCCTTTTTCTATTATTGCAGCCTCACTTTGTCCTTGCTCATTACCTGGAACTAAGATAATGTTATTAAAACCAGCAACGCTTCTTAAATTATTGACCATGTCTGTTTGATCATTAAGCCATAATTGATGACTATATCCATTTTCATTATTAAAATGATAAGGCTCATTCCACACTTCAATCCAAACATCTGGTTGCTCTTTAAATTGTTCTGCAATAGCCTTCATTTTTATTTTGTAAGCACTATAAAACTCCTGCTCAGATGGATTTAATCCTGTAAATAAGGTTTGATTACCAGCTTCATCAATCCATCCAAATGGACATAATATAGTGACTACATTTTTGACTCTATTGGCATCAACAATATTTTGTAAAGGATGTAAAAAACTATTTTGACTATCCTCAATAGCAAAACCAGTAATGGGTTGTTCTCTTAAATTCCCAATAAATTCTCTGACAATTTTTATATTCCATGAAGTATAAAGCTCTTGATTTGCAATGCCAAATGTATTTAAAGTATTAACGCCATTTAACGTAATAGACTCACCATTCTTAAGGATATTTCCATTAGAAATAGTGTATAGCATTGAAGAATTTTGTGTAATTATATCTTTTGATTCACATCCAAATAAAATAGATATAGCTATCAAAAAAAAACAGGTATTTTTCATGGATTTTATAATCATTGTAATACTTCTAACGGTTCTATAATTGTTTTAAGAACAATAATTAAATAAAATGACAGATTATTCTAAGTAAAACGCTCATTATCAGATTATTAAAAACTTATAATGCATCATTTATAACTCATCTCTCACTCATATTCCTCAATAAAAACTTTAAATAAACTCATGTTTGTACCAAAAATGCCATGATATCTTTCCAAGTATTTTTGCTGTAGATGGATACTTTTTGGTTTAAAGGCAATTAAATTCTAGTTATTTTTTCTGTTTTCTAAGAGATATTCTTCGTTTAATTAGCTATGTCCATTCGTGTTAATGACAACATTGCTTATCATTACAAATATAAGAATAAATGTCACGTAACCAAATGCTGAACAAAGATAAAAACATATAGCTTACACTGTACTCCACCATTATAGAAACATTCCTGTGGCTAATGAGATTATTGAAGGAGGCAGCATAGCAGCTGCGAAATAAAAGAATTCTAAAATAGCAATCGCAGTGAATAGGAATTTTAAATCAGTTAATTTTTTCATTTGATTATTTGTTAATTAAAATTTGAATAAGTGATTTGTTTGAAGCCCTTTGCACCATTGTTATCGTTAGTATTCCTATGAGTAAATCTCCTGCGACTAAGAGGAGTATAAACGAACCCATTGTGTTGTGGTAGCCAGCTGCTAGTACAACCGTTGCAAAAACCATTCTAATGATGCCATTCCATACAGGAAAGGTTGCAAACTGAATTATATTATTAGATGATATCCAGAGTGTAATAGCACCGAAACTTGCTAATAAGGCTGGTAATACTTGCCAAAAGGAAGAGTACGGCTCTTTCACACCAAATAGATTAAGTGCACCTGAAACTAAAAAAATAATTAGGACACTTGCATTATACAAGGATGCTAGCCTTGTAATCATTTTAGCTGCTGAAATTTTTGTTTCCATAATTTAAGATTTTAAATTAAAAGCTAAATGTACGCCCTACGTTTGTAACCAGTAAGTATAGAGTATAGAGTATAGAGTATAGTCTATACTATATATTTATTTTTAAATAATTAAGAAAAGTACCATGCTAATAAGTGAATTATCAAAGCGGACAGGAGTAACCATACATACACTGAGGTATTATGAAAACTATGGATTATTCAAAGGAGAGGCTAATAAAGAGGTGAAAACCAATAATTATAAGTGCTACGATGAAAGTCTTGTTGAGAAGATTGAACTCATCATAGAGGCTAAGGAAATCGGCTTTACACTGTCTGAAATAAAGACTTTATTAGAAAGTTGGTTCAACAAAACCTTATCGGTAGAAAATAAGGTGGAGATTTTAAATACTAAAATTGAAGAGATTGATGGCAAAATCAAGCAGCTAAAACAAGTCCGAAAATTCCTTGTGGACGGAATTCAGGACGTTAAAAATGGAGATTGCTAGTTTTATCAGTGATTTTTTATCTGACTGCTAACGTTTAGTATAAACGAAATACAGCCACGTTTATCACTCTAAATATAAGAATAAACGCTTAAATGGGTAATAGGGAAAATGGTTTTTATTGTGATTTAGTATATCTAAATCTGCGCTACTCTTAGAATGAAGATTGCCTGTAAAGATTACTCCAAGCTAGGCTTAGCATGTCTTGGAGTAATGTTTTTTTTATTTTGATAGATTTAGAGTA
>JBBRUH010000141.1:0-12207 GCA_038248005.1 Cytophagales bacterium
GCTAGGTGATAATGTCTATGGAGATACAGACGATATGTCAGTCTTGAAAGAGAAATATGATTTACAAAAAGCAAGAAAAGAATACAAAGCTTTATTTCAAAAAACACCTATCATAGGCATCTGGGATGACCACGATTATGGTAAAAATGATGGAGGAGTAGAATATGCTAAGAAAAAGGAAAGCCAACAACTTTTATTAGATTTCTTAGACATTCCCAAAGATGCACCACAGAGAAGCCGAGAAGGAGTGTATGCTTCTTATATTTTTGGAGAGAAAGGCAAGCAAATCAAAATTATTTTGCTAGATACGCGCTATTTTCGTGATTCACTCGCTCGTCCCAATAAAATCTATCAGCCCAATCTTTCTGGCACTATCCTCGGAGAAGCTCAATGGAAATGGCTGGAAAAAGAACTCACAGAGAGTGAAGCAGATATTCATATCATTGCGAGTAGCATCCAAGTAATCTCTGCTGAGCATCCTTACGAAAAATGGCAAAACTTCCCACAAGAACGTGAAAAACTCCTGAACTTACTCACTTCTCTAAAAGTCAAAACGCCTATCATATTGAGTGGAGATCGTCACATTGCTGAGATTTCAAAATGGACTGACCCTAATACTGGATATGAAGTATATGACGTAACTTCTAGTGGGCTGACGCACTCAGGTAAGACGCTTCCTGAGGAGGCTAATCAATACAGAGTAAGTCCATTGATTAGAGATTTGAATTTTGGGGTAATGAAAATTGATTGGAAAAAAAAGAAGATGAATATTCAGATAAGAGGCGAAGAAGATGTGCTACTTACTGGGCATACCATAGATTTTTAAGCTTTATTCAAAGAAGTTTAGCATAAAAAAAGCCTGTTTATAAAATTATAAACAGGCTTTTTTTATTTAAAAATAGATTTTAATTACTTACTTTTTACCACCTTCACCAGCTTGTGAGTTATCTTTTGGCTTGGCATCTACTGGCTTGCCTTCTGCATCTAGTTCTATGATTTCATAGCCAATGCGTTGCAGACCAGCTTGTACAGTTTTCTTATCTCCTACCACTAAGATATTCATCTTTTCAGGGTTTACATATTTCTTAGCAAAAGAGTCGATTTCTTTCTTAGTGATTTTATCAATGATTTTTTTCTGTTCATCTACAAAACCTGGCTTTAAGTTGTAAGTCAATATACGGCTCAAGAAAGCTGCCTTTTGGAAAGGTGTTTCATACTCACGGGCATCACGCTGACCAATAGATTTTTTCATAAAGTTAAGCTCCTCGGCAGTGATTCCTCCTTCATAATATCCACGCATTTCTTTCAAAAACTCTACTACAGAAGAGTCTGTTACGTCTGTGCGAACTCCAGCACTTGCTGTAAATGTACCAGGCTCTTTGTCTGCACTAAATCCAGAACGAGCACCGTAGGTATAGCCTTTGTCTTCACGTAAATTAAGATTGATACGGCTATTAAAAGCACCTCCTAGAGGATAGTTCATCAAGGTAGTCTTAAAATAATCTCCTGTAACATCATAAGGCAAGTCAGTTCTGTAACCAATTCTGATTTCAGATTGAGGAGCATCTGTTTTATCTATCAAGTAAATTTTTGTTTTATCTACTTTTTTAACATCAGAAATCTTAGGCATTTTGACCTCTTTTTTCTGCCATTTTTTCACAAAATCCAGAGACTTAAGAGCTTCTTCTTGTTTGATATCTCCTACAATGATGAGTTGTGTGATATTAGGAACATAGTTTTTAGCATAAAATACTTTTACATCATCTAGTGTGATACTGTTAATAGTCGCCTCAATACCTGAAATAGGGTAAGAGCGGATGCTATTGTCTCCATAAATCAAACGATTATACGCACGACTAGCGATTGATACAGGTTGCTTTTCAGAGGCTTTTGCACTTTCCATTTGTTGTTTTTTCAACCTATCAAAATCATCTTCACTAAACTTAGGATTAAATAGCTTTTCTTCTAGTATCTTCAATGTCTCAGTTAGATTCTTTTTAAGAGTCTGCACACTGATGCTAGTGCTAGTGCTTCCGCTGTTAAAAGAAATGCTGCTTCCTAGCTTGCGTAGTTCTTCTGAAACAGCTTCGGAGCTATAGTTCTTAGTAGATTCATTCATCATACTTGATGTCAGTGAAGCTATGCCCGCTTTAGAAAGATTATTAGCTTCAAGCTGTTGTCCACCTTCTATGGAGAACTGCAAGGTAACTGTTGGGATTTCATCACTTTCTGTACCAATAATTTTCATTCCATTATCGGTTTGAGTTTGCCAAAATTTAGGAATACTCACAAGAGGAGCTTGCCCTGGTACTGGCTTTTGGCTTCTATCAAAGCTATCTGTAAGCTTATTATAAGTTAGTCCTTCATAATTAGTAATAGGAAAAGAGTTTTCACCTTCGGTCTGTGGTTTATAATCATCTGCTTTAGCAGCCATTTCTTCCATTCCTTTGGGCAACACACTCTGTACTACTGCAAATTTTCCTTTTACATATTTGTTATAGACTCTCATTACATCCTCTTTGGTGATAGAAGTATAGCGTTCGAGGTCTTTTTTGATTTGATTGGGATTGCCTGTATAAGTCTGAAAAGCAGCTAATTGAGACACTTTACCACTCACACTTGCCAAACTATTGATATTGCTAGACTCATACTCTGCCTTAAACTTAGTAATGTCTTCTTCGCTCACACCATTTTTTTCAAATTCGGCGATAGCTTCACGCATTTGTGTCTCAAAATCTTGGAGTGTAGTGCCAGGGAAAGGCAATACAAACATTGTAAACTCACCTGATAGCTCACTTGTATTATGAAATACACTTGATTGAATAGCTTTTTGGTTTGTTACAAATTTCTTGTAAAAATAAGATCCTTTGCCACTACCAAGGATATCTCCAAGACAATCAAGAGCGGCTTCATCTTCGTGATATTGAGGCACAGTAGGGTAAGTGACAAATAAGGCAGGGAAACGGATATTGTTATCTACATAAGATACATACCTGTTTTCGTCAAGCTTTACAGAAGCTAATTTCATAGGCTCTACCTTAGGCCCAGCAGGGATAGATCCAAAATATTTCTCTACCATTTTAACTACATCTGCTGCTTTTACATCTCCGCCCACAGTTACAGTGGCGTTATTAGGCCCATACCAACGCATAAAAAACTTCTTAAGGTCATTTACATCTACTCTATCTAGGTCTTCTAATTTACCAATGGTTAACCAAGAATAAGGGTGTCCATACGGATATAGGGAAGCGGCATTGATTTCGCTCCAGCGTCCATAAGGGCTATTGTCATAGTTTTGTCCTTTTTCATTCTTCACAGTGGAACGCTGTACTTCAAATTTTTTCTGAGTAACAGCATTGAGCAAAAAGCCCATACGATCTGCCTCTAGCCAAAGCATGAGTTCTAATTGATTGGCAGGGACTGTCTCAAAATAATTGGTACGGTCACGGTTAGTCGTTCCATTGAGTGTACCACCTGCTTCGGTGATGACTTTGAAGTGTTCTTCATCTGCTACGTTTTCAGAGCCTTGAAACATCATGTGTTCAAAAAAGTGAGCAAAACCTGATTTACCTACTTCTTCACGTGCTGAGCCTACATGATAAGTTACATCTACGTGTACAAGAGGGTCAGAGTGATCTTCATGCACTATGAGAATCAGTCCATTGGGTAGGACATATTTTTCGTAGGGAATGACTAATTCATCTCCTTGCTTGGTTACTTTTTCTAAAAGTTTGGCTTGTCCGAAGGTTGTTAATTGAGTACAAACAACTAGGAAACTAGCCATTAATAATGCTTTTAAATTCATGAGTTGATGGATTTTAGTTATAATAATAAGTCCAAAAATAGTGGAATGTTTCAAAAGGAATACTTCTTGAAGGAGTTTTTGGATTTAATTAACAATAAAGTTGCATTTAAAACTTGAATGTGCGTGTATGCTATCAAGGAAGTAATACAACAAAATCAAAATGTTAAATTTAGAATAGCAGGAGAGGGAAGTGAACTAATGGATTACCAGCAACTTGCCTCACAATTAGAGATAGACCAATACATTGAATGGCTAGGACTACTCAACCGTGAAGAAGCCAAAAGAGCCTATCACCATGCCCATGCTTTTGTACTTGCGAGTTTGCATGAGACCTTCGGAGTGGTGTTTGCAGAGGCGATTGCTTGTGGCATTCCTATCATTGCTACTCGCTGTGGAGGGCCAGAGTGCATCATCAATGAGGCGAATGGAAAGCTAGTAGAAATAGGTAATCAAGAGCAATTGGCAAATACTATCTTACAACTGATGAAAGAGTATCCTCAATATGATTCTGAGCAAATCAGAGAAGATTTTCTTAACCGATTTTCTAAAAAAGTAGTTACTAAGCAGATTATGGATTCTTATAGAAATATAATAAGTAGCTAGTGAAAGCTATTTATCGGCATGAGAATGAATCAAGAATACTTCTTTATTTTATCTTTAACAAGGTCTTATTTTCTTCGAAAACAGACCATTGTTAAGGTAAGTAGCTTATTTATCTTACTCTTTTTTACTCATTTTTTCGAGTTTTTCTATGTCTTCATTTCCACCCTCTATATCACCTAATTTAAACTTGAGCATTGCACGGTTATAATATGCATCTCCGAAGTTAGGGTCTATTTTTAGGGCTTGCTCATAATCTTTGAAGGCTGCTTCATTATTTCCCTTGGATGCGTTAATATTTGCCCTTAGCATATAAATAGAAGGATTTTTAGGTTGGAGCTTGAGTTCCTTGTCTATGTCTTCCATTGCCTCTTTCATTTTGTCTAAGCCTACATAGACCAAAGCACGGTTGAGATAAATACCTGATAGCTTAGGGTCTAACTTAACAGCTTGGTTAAAATCAGCCAAGGCTTCATTGAGTTTTGTATCGTCTTTACTTCTCTCCAAACCACGATAATAATAAACAACCGCATCATTAGGGTCGGCTTTAATAGCTTGATTAAAATCAGTAATTGCCCCTTCTATATCTTTATTTTGAGCTTTGGCATGACCTCTTTGGGCATAAATGGATATGTTTTTGGGATTAATGCTTAGTGCCTTGTCAAAATCAGCAATGGCTTCTGTAAATTTTCTCATATTTTTATACGTTACTGCCCTATTAAAATAGCCTTGCTCTTCATTGGGCTTGAGTTTGATGGCTTCGGTATAATCTTCAATTGCCCCTTGATAATCTTTAAGTTTATCTTTGGCAGCTCCTCTGTTATTCCAGTAGCGTACATTTTGGCGATTAATTCCGAGTGCGTAATCAAAACTATTGATAGCCTCTTGGTATTTCTCTTGTTTGTATTTAATCAGTCCATAGTGATAATAAGCACCTTCATTGCGAGGGTTTAGTTTTACCACATTTTCAAAATCATACAAAGCAGCTTTGAAATCAGGGTATTCCATCAAGGCTAATCCTCTATAATAATACGCTTTTTCATCTCGAGGTGCAAGCTGAATAGTGTAGTTGTAATCTGTGATGGCACTGTCTAGCATTCCGATGGCTGCATACGCCAAGCCTCTGCTTCCGTAAGCTTTGGGGTTAAATTTATCTAAGGCGAGCCCTTGTGTAAAAAGATTAATAGAAGCACGATATTCGTGTGCGACAAGCTTCCTTGCACCTTCACGAAAAAATCGGGCAGCTTCTTCTTCGGGCTGTGCAAATAAATTATTAAATTGGAAAAAAGAAAGCAATAAAAAAGAAAGGAAACAAATATATTTTTTCATTTTTTTATAAGGTATTATGTATAAAGAGTAACGTAATAGTTTCTCATAGCTTTATACGCCTTTTAGCGAATAGGGGTTTTTTATGTGCCAAAGTGAGTTTTTGATGTATTTAGGGAGGGGATATATGTATTTAGTATATTCAGTTTTTGACTACTACTCATCAGTATTTACACTTTTATAGTTGATTTCTAAACTACCCCATTCTGGTCGCAGCATCTTTACACATAACAGCAGACCAGTCTTAGAATCTCACTAAGGTTAAGTTTTTATATCATCTAGATATTATTTTAGATATAAAGTAAGAAAAGTATGTTTTGATGTGTAGATGGTTATTTAAGAATTTTATTTCATATTTGAGTTTAAATGGTTCGTAAAGTTAGCTCTTAGTAAGACGCTAAAAAGCAGTTGAAGACCACTAAAGTCGGAAGCGATTTCGGGGTTAAGACTGGTTTTTATTTTGTATATTTGAAAAATAAGCATGATTTACCTTTTAAATATATTAATCAAATGTTACAACTTGAGTTCAGTTCAATCCAAGAAGCAATACCAGGCAAAAAATGGAAAGCTTTATTCGATAAATTTTGGCCTGCATACAAAAGTTGGTTTGAATCTAAGGGAGGCTTCCGTACTGTTAGTGTGGATCAGTCACTCAAAGCTTTAAAAGATTACATGCCTGAACTAATCCCTACCTTTGAGCGTCTTTGTTCATTGGCTGAGGGTTATGATCAAAATGAAGTACAAAGGTTTTTAAGTGGCTATAATCCACCTGCCTACATCAGTGGCTGTTCACAAGCCATCTGGTTAGAAGAACCTCAATTAATAAGAAACTATGATTATCACCCTGCTTTGTGTGAAGGAGTTCAATTAATGACTGCTTGGAATCATAAAAAAATAATTGCTACCAGTGATTGTCTATGGGGAGTAGTAGATGGAATGAATGAAGATGGTCTAGCCGTCTCTCTCACTTTTGGAGGTAAAAAAGATATTGGAGATGGATTTGGCATTCCTTTTATTTTACGATATCTTCTTGAATTTTCTCGTGATATACAAGATGCCATAGAGATACTACAAAGAGTTCCTTCTCACATGGCTTATAATGTAGCACTTTTAGATGCGAATGGAAATCATAAAATCATACAAGTAGCCCCCAACAAAAGTACTATCGTATTAGATGACAGATATTCTACTAATCATCAAGGTATCATAGAATGGCCTGAGCATGCTGCTTTTTCAAAAACAATAGAGAGAGCAAACTTTATTGATAAATTAATCAATACAAAAGGGATAACTAAGCAAGAAATAGCAAATGCGTTTCTAAAATCACCCTTATACAACACACAGTTTCAGGAAGGCTTTGGCACTATTTTCACGTCTATCTATCACCCCAAAGAAAAGAAGGTTGAACTTCGCTGGCAAGATCAGAACTTGATACAAAGTTTTGATCATTTTGATGAAAAGAAACTTTTAATTACTTATGATAAATTACCTCAATACTCAGCAGTTGAGCGTTCAATGGAGTTTGAATATGACGAAACCTCTAATCAGCATTTTGATTATAAAAAGTATTGGGATTCTTCTAAGGTATTTGACTGGAAAAGATTTGTTCAAGAAAATAGTCCATCTGCAGTGCCGTCAGAATTATTTGCTAGTGAAACAAAAGAAATCGATAAAGCCGAGAATTTAAAAAGAGGAGAAATACCCTGGGAACAGATTGCTGATTATTGGAGAAAGTATGGGGAAATGTGGGCATCTAAGTTTACATCATAAATTATAAGTTTTGCTGTTCAAGCCTTTCAGGCTATTTGTGATAGATTTTAGAAACTATTACAATTATTAAACCGTAACTGACTAGACACTAATACCATTAGTGGGGGTTTCTAATAAAGTTGAACTCAAATATTTAGGCAAATTAGAAGAATTTTATTATTTTAGAAGGGTTAATTCAGTGAAATAAATCTAATTTTTAGCATAAAAGCCAATAGATTATGGATAATTCATTTCATGTAGAAGGGGATACTTTTATTCCAGAAGTAATTTTTGATCAGTCAGAAGACACTTTGTGTTTTAACTTTAGTGATGACAATATAAATCCACCTCCATTTTATTTTTGTTTCTTTGAACCTCTCCTTGACAACATCAAAAGACTCAACATAAGCGAACAGAAAGAAATAAAAATTTATTTTAACAAACCCAAAGACGTTCTCAACAGCTTTGAAAATACTCGGAAAGTGTTAGCATCTCTAAACAACTTGCCTAATCAGCAATTTATTCATCTTATATTTGGTGATGACAAGTGATTTTTATAGCAGTAAAATTTTATTTTAGATGGTAAATCTCTTTGATGGACAATAAGTAAATCAGGATATGTTCTACCAATCCAATCTTAATACTCCACTTCAATCTCCATAAAGTCACCATTGATGATTTTCATCTGTATAGGTGAGTCTTCAAGGATGGCTTTGATTTCTAAACCTACTCTATTATCTACTTTGATTTTCATTCTTTTTGCACCATTTTCTTTCCCAGCCTTGATTAACTCTGTGGCGGCTTTACATTGTTCTTGTGTGGATGTATCCGCTAAAAGTAATTTATACATTACCCAACCCACAGGGCTAATCACCCATCCGTAGTTTTTGAGAAATGAGATTGCATCATTATTTTCTTTTCTGATAGTTAAATCGTGGTTATCTTCCATTTTTATATAAAATTAAATGTAAACATTCTTCCCAAATTTAACCAATCCTCTCCAACAATCCCAATCCCATAAAAAAATAAACAAAAAATACCTTAAATTTGCAATTCAAAAGAAATGTAAAAAAAGCAAGAAAAGATTATGTATAAATATGAGCCAACAAGAAACCTTCACTCGTAGTGCAAGTCAAGAGGCTGATATGAGAAGCCTTCCTTTCCCTTAAACCTACTAAACAAAAAATGTCTTAATTTTTTAGTCAGTTCTAGAGACTTTTACATTCAATCACATAATTTCTAAACAACCAAGTTGTTTATCTTCATAAAAATCGTGAATAACTTTGTTATATGAAATAATCAGTGAAGCTAATTTGTCTGTTCTCATATTACCTGTATTCAACCAAATTACTTTTGGGGGAAATCCTTTCAAGACACTAAGTTCTTGATAATCAGCATCAAAGGTGATAATTACATAACCATTTTTATAGGCGAATTCCCATATACTTGTATCAGATGACGAAGTTAACCCTATTTCGTTTACATGCTTACAGTCTTCAAAAAGATACCCTATTTTTTTAAGGATTCGGTAAGATATATTTTCATCTAATAAAACTTTCATGCCTGTTGAAGCTGTTTCTCTTTGCTCGCACTGTACGCTAAGCAAGCTAAAATTTGTGTTTTATTGAGTTGGGGGAAATCTTGTAAAATCTCTTCTATGCTCATATCATCAGCCAACCAACTCAATACATCATACACAGTAATCCTAGTTCCTTTGATGCAGGGCTTACCAAATCTTATTTCGGGATTAATAGATAGATATTCTTGATATTTCATAGTAATAATTTTCTTATAAATATATTAAAAACAATACTTTTTCTTAGAAGTTTTATCGCTTTGGAATAATTTGTAAATAAAGTGATAACTTTTGCTGAGTAAAATACTCATTATCAGCAACTTAATAACACAGTAATTAATAACTTATCTCTTCCTTTGCTATATTTTTAATGGGTCTATGTCTTAAACTTATAACATCTTTACACCTTATTTCTGTGGTACTAATTTCGGGGAGCATTGTAATATAGTATTCATGATGATTTGAAAGATTATATTTGATAAGTATGCTTAGTATTTTAATATGAGTAAGATTTAATCGTCTGAATTTAAATGACTATCTTTTATCATCGTGTTTATGGGAATATCAAAAAATAACAACACAAAATCAAGGATTACTTATTGTTAATTTTAATAATTTTTTGATCTTTAGAACTGTATAAAATCTCATAATCAACTATATTTGTTTTATTAGTTGCTCTAAAAATAGATGAGATATTTCCGTCCTCACGTAGATAGCTATTTAATTGCTCTATTTTACCATCTTGTTCAAAATCATTTTTTATTTGATTAGAAATTAGTGAAACAGGATTTATATTAAGTTTAACTTTAATCTTTTCACCTTTGAAATAAGTTTGCAACTTATTATATAAGTGATTCCCCCCCAAAGCTGTCAGTCCTCCAACGGTTCCATCTATTTTACTTAAAAAATTAACGACATCTAGAAGCCACTGAAAATAATAGTGGCTTGCTCCTCCATCAAAGGCATATTGTTCTTTTAGGAGATTTTTATCAGAAAACTCTTCTTTTAAATTCATTTCTAACTCCAAAAAGTCTTTCTCGGAATGGCTAGAATCATGTTCATTAAATATTACAAAAAAATCACTAAC
Organism: Cytophagales bacterium; assembly: GCA_038248005.1. Taxonomy (GTDB): domain Bacteria; phylum Bacteroidota; class Bacteroidia; order Cytophagales; family Microscillaceae; genus JAABSX01. The sequence goes on from JBBRUH010000141.1 coordinate 10,144, forward strand.
AATTTTTGGCTTATATTTCAAAGCCATATTATCTTCTATTTTTTGATATTTTGATATTTTCTCAATTGACTGTTCAGGACTTGGATGTCCAGTCCAATATACTAGTTCTGCGTATTCTTTTGAATATTCAATAATTTGAAGGGATGTATGTTCCATTACCATTGGAAATTCAGATTCAATATTATTAAACCTTAAATTCTTATTCAATTCTTCAAAATTTTGGTCTGTCAAGTAATATCCTGATAAGACCAGTTTTTCCTCAAGAACATTCTCGAAAATGTTTGAATGATACAATTCAATATAAATACATTTCATGATTTTTTAATTTTTCTCAAATTTACCCAATCCTCTCTAACAATCCCAATCTCATAAAAAATTAAACAAAAAATACCCTAAATTTGTAATTCAAAAGAAATGTAAAAAAAGCAAGAAAATATTATATATAAATATGAGCCAACAAGAAACCCAAGCCTACAAACCCAAAAATCATCTACGAATCGTTACGGCAGCTTCGCTTTTTGATGGGCATGATGCTGCTATTAATCTCATGCGCCGCATCATCCAAGCCTCTGGTGCTGAAGTAATTCACCTCGGACACAACCGTAGCGTGCAAGAAGTAGTAGATTGTGCCATTCAAGAAGATGCACAAGGTATTGCGATGACTTCTTACCAAGGCGGACACGTAGAATACCTCAAATATATGCACGACCTTCTCAAAGAAAGAGGGGCTGATATTAAGATTTTTGGTGGAGGTGGTGGCACTATTTTGCCCACAGAGATTTTAGAATTGCACGAATATGGAGTAGATAAAATCTATTCTCCTGATGATGGACGAGCAATGGGCTTGCAAGGGATGATTAATGATTTGCTCCGCAAAGCTGATTTTTCTACCTATCTTAAAAATAAAAAAGTAGTATTGCCAGATGGTGAAGAAGAATTGGCAGAAGATGAGTTTGAGCCAAGCCATGATTTGATGGAAATGCTCCATAACTTGCCTCAAAAAAATGCCCTGCAAATGGGCAGACTCATCAGCATTGCAGAGAATTACCCTCATGAATATGCCAAAATAAAAACACAAATAGAAGAAAAAGCCAAAGCCGCCAAAGCCCCTGTCTTAGGTATCACAGGTACAGGTGGTGCAGGTAAATCTTCTCTAGTAGATGAGCTAGTCAGACGCTATCTACTTGATTTTGAGAACCATACCATTGCCGTTATCTCTGTTGATCCCTCCAAACGCAAAACAGGGGGTGCATTGCTTGGCGACCGTATCCGTATGAATTCTATCAGCAACGGACGTGTGTATATGCGTTCGCTTGCCACACGTCAGTCTAATCTTGCCCTGAGCCAACATGTGCAGTACGCCATTGATATTTGTAAGGCAGCCGATTATGACCTTATCATTGTAGAGACTTCTGGGATTGGGCAATCTGATACGGAAATAGTAGATCACTCTGATGTATCTCTCTATGTCATGACCTCTGAATATGGTGCAGCTACACAGCTAGAAAAGATAGACATGCTTGACTTTGCGGATGTCATCGCCATCAATAAATTTGATAAAAGAGGCTCATTAGATGCTCTCAGAGATGTGCAGAAACAATACAAACGCAATCACATGGCATTTGAAACGCCCAATGAAGAACTTCCTATCTTTGGGACAATTGCCTCTCAATTCAATGACCCTGGCACAAATGTACTCTACCGCCAACTGATGAATAAAATCATCGAAAAAACAGAAGTAAAGCATTTACAATCTTCTCCTGATTCTATTTTTAATAAAATAGGGCTAGAAGGCGAATCGGAAAAGATTTACATCATCCCACCTGACCGTGTACGCTACCTTGCCGAAATCTGCGAAAGTTCAGATAATTATGCTCAATTTGTAAAAAAACAAAGTGGTATTGCTCGTAAGATGTACCAACTAAAAGGTACAATTGATTTACTTCGCAGTGATATTGGTAAGAAAACCATTGAATTTGTAGAAGATAAAAACGAAGTGGTGCATGCCATTGAGCAAGTACAAGGCGAACCTGAATATCTTCAAGACCTTGTGAAACGCTACCA
>JBBRUH010000142.1:0-12140 GCA_038248005.1 Cytophagales bacterium
ATAGATTTAACGAAGGGTTGAATTGTTGAGGGAATTAAGGATAGATTTGACGAAGGGTTGAATTGTTGAGGGAATTAAGGATAGATTTGACGAAGGAATAAAGGTACAAAACTGCCACTTTTATATGATACTGATATTTCCTCTTCTTTTCAAGAAAAATCCCTATCCTTGCAAGCTGAAATTATAGAATATTAAAATGGAAAATCAAGCAGAACAACAATACCTACATTTATTAGAGTATTTATTGGCAAATGGAAATCACAAAGAAGACCGAACAAGCACAGGCACTTTGAGTATCTTTGGGCATCAAATGCGTTTTGATTTACAACAAGGTTTTCCATTACTAACCACCAAGAAAGTACATCTTAAATCCATTATCTATGAGCTTCTCTGGTTTTTAAAGGGTGAGACTAATATACAATTCTTAAAAGAAAATGGTGTAAGTATCTGGGATGAGTGGGCAGATGCACAAGGTGAATTAGGGCCTGTTTATGGCTCTCAATGGCGAAGTTGGGCAACACCTTCTGGAGAAAATATAGATCAAATCAGTCAAGTAATTCATCAGCTAAAAAACAATCCTGACTCTAGACGCATCATTGTCAGTGCTTGGAATGTGGCAGAAGTACCTCAAATGAAACTTCCCCCTTGTCATTTGCTTTTTCAGTTTTATGTAGCCAATGGGGAATTATCTTGCCAACTTTATCAGCGAAGTGCAGATACTTTTTTGGGTGTGCCTTTTAATATCGCTTCTTATGCCTTGCTTACGATGATGTTTGCTCAAGTCTGTGATTTGAAACCCAAAGAATTTATCTGGACAGGAGGAGATGTACATCTATACCTCAATCATCTCGAGCAAGCCAAACTACAGCTGAGTCGTGACCCTCGCAATGCTCCACAAATGCTGATTAATCCTGAGATTAAAGACATTTTTGGATTTAGCTACGAAGACTTCAATCTTCAGAACTATAACCCACACCCAGGCATCAAGGCAAAAGTGGCAGTATAAGTGATGAGTTATAAATGATGAGTGATGAGTTCTGTTAGTAAGTGTTTGGTAATCAGTTCTTTATAATTAAACATAAACTAATCTCGACCATCTACTTAATAGAAATGAATAGATTAGAAAGGTCTGCTGAAACAGTAAAAATTCAGCAGATTTGACGTAGTTTTCTATCAATCATTTGTTGCCTCAGGCTCTTTAAATTTATTGATATAATAAATCAGAAAGTTGCTATCAAAACGTATTTCAGCATTGGTCATTAGATTTTTCCAATCTTCTCCTTTCATTTTGAAATAATAACGCATCTTGATTTTGGCGATGTGATTGCCCTCTTCATCATGGGTATATTCATAGCTATCCCAATCTATTTCATGTTTTTCACCAACATACGCATCCCAATAGATTCTATAAGAAGCCTTAATATCTGGGTCTAATGAGCGATTGAGGTTCTCAAAATAATTATCAAGAGAATCGCTGTAAAAAGGAGCAATATTGCTAAAATTGCGGCTCTCTACTGCTTTATAAAAATCTTGAACTTTTTCCTTGATTTCTATTTTAAAACTAGCATCACTTTTTAGTTGATTGGCAATGCTCCAAGACCTAAACTGAGGAATATCCAACGGATTTAAAAAGACCGTTACTGCTCCTATCGCCATCAAAAGGAAGACAATAATAACAGGATAAACCCATCTACGCTTTCTTCTTTTGTATCTTGCTCCAGTCTGGAGTGGGTTGGTATCTTGTAAAGAGCTTGGAGAATTATAGGTAGGCTGAGCAAAATTAGCAGGGTTTTGGGTAGTTCCTCCATTAGCAATCATTCCTTCTAAAGCTCGCTTAAACTCAAGACAAGACGAAAAACGCTCAGCAGGGTCTTTGGCAGTAGCCTTATCTATGATGGCTTGCATTCTACCTGAAACACTTGGGTAAAAAGTCTTGACACGAGGTAAGGTATAATTTACAATTTGCTCATAGACTTCATATTCAGTCATATTTGCTTCATTATAAGGGCATTTACCTGTCAGCATCTGAAACAAAGTAACTCCCAAAGAATATATATCACTGCGTTGGTCTAGTTCTTGCCCTTTGACCTGCTCAGGACTCATATAAAGTACTGTACCCATTCTAGAGCCTGTTTTGGTAAGGCTTTTGGAGTTATTGCCTAGTAGCTTGGCTATCCCAAAATCCAATATTTTAACATCTTGCCCATCAGGGCTAATCATAATATTAGAAGGCTTGATATCACGGTGAATTACTCCCTGGCTATGTGCATACGCAAATCCATCCAATATTTTTCCGAATAGAAAAGCTACTTTATCTTCGGAGATAGGCCCCGAAACTTTTTGGATAAATTCATCCAATGGATAACCCTCTACAAATTCTATGATTAAAAATAAGCCTTGGGGTGATTCCATATAATCATACAAACTCACGATATTGGGATGCTTCAGATGAGCCATGGTAGAGGCTTCATTTTTAAATCTCTCCCTAATATGAGGATTATTAACTAGGTTAGGGTGAAGTGCTTTGATAGCTGCTTTACGGTCTAGCTGGGTATGTTTGGCAAGATAGACACTGCCCATGCCTCCTTCTCCTATTTTATTGATGATTTGGTAATTAAGAATTTGCTGTCCGATCATATCTCTTTGTTGTGTAATTTTTGGCATCTTTTGTAGCTTTAAGTTGCTACTCACTTTGATAGATACAAAAATAAGAAAAAGCCTTAAAACATTCGTTTTTTTAGAGAAATATGTAAATAAGTAGAGTATTGGGTTAAGTGGATTCTCAAAAATATCTCCGTAGAGAAACTTTCCAAGTCTGCAAGACGTGGAAAGTTTAAAAATCCCACTTCTCACTGAATTGCTCATCTTTGGGCTTCTTTTACCTGAGAATATCGTAGTACTCGCATTCTTTTTAATAAATGAAAAACCGCATCAAATCTAATACCTGTCTTAATTGTTGGCGTTCTCTAAGAAAAGAACAAAACTATTGTCCTGACTGTGGGCAGGAGAATGACCAAAAAATTAAATCTACTCCCGCACTCTTAAAAGATTTTTTGGAGATGTATCTTCTATTGATACTAGTTTTTATAGAAGTATTCCTTTGTTTTTATTATTGCTTGTTTACTCCTATAAATCATTTAGGAATGCGTATAATCAAAACAGATTCAAAACTCTTTTAAAGCTGATTTTATTCTCTTTACTATACCCATTTATCTTGACTATAGGGATGCTCATTGCATTAGTTTGGAGTGTCTTGTTTTTGTAAAAAGCGAGGGTTTGGTAAGATTACAAATCTTTTACTCTATGGTCTGGATTACAAATCCAGACCAGTAGATTACAAATCCAGACTAAGAAGTTAGCAACAGACAATTTTAAGTATTTTCAGCTTTCACCTCATTTTCAAGTAACTCATTTTTTTCAAAACTAGAAACATTTTTTAAAGTGATAGTTACAATCTGCTCTAATGCCTCTTTGGTAAAAAAGCCTTGATGTGCAGTGATGAGTACATTCGGAAATCCAATTAAACGCATAAAGGTCTCATCTTGAATTATATTTTCTGATAAATCTCTAAAAAATAATTTTTCTTCTTGCTCATAGACATCTATGCCTAGATAACCCAGTTTTTTAGTTTTTAGAGCATCAATAGCTTCTGTGGTCTTAATCAAAGCACCTCTACTTGTATTGATTAACATCACGCCATCCTTCATTTTTGAAAAAGCATCACTATTAATCAAATGATTAGTCTGAGGTATGAGTGGACAATGAAGTGAGATAATGTCTGAATTTATAAGTACTTCATCAAAGGTCTTATATAAAACACCTTTCTCTTTTAAAAATGTAGATTCATATAAATCATAAGCCAAAACTTTACAACCAAACCCTAACATTATTTCACAAAAAGCTGAGCCAATTTTCCCCGTTCCTATGACACCCACGGTCTTATTGAAAAGGTTAAAACCAATGAGTTTTTCTAATGAAAAGTTTCCTTCCCTTATCCTATTGTATGCTTTGTGGGTTTTTCGGTTTAATGTCATGATAAGAGCCAATGTATGTTCAGCAACCGCTTGAGGGGAATAGGCAGGAACACGAACGATTTTAATACTCTTTTCTGAGGCAGCTTTGAGGTCGATATTATTAAAACCTGCACAACGCAAGGCAATTAATTTAACTCCATTCTCAGATAACTTGCCTATAGTTTCACTATCAACTTTGTCGTTTACAAACACACAAACTGCCTCGTATCCTTTTGTTAAATTGGTAGTATTTGGATTTAACGATTCTTCAAAATAGGTGATTGTATGTCCGTAATCGGTGTTGTATTTGTCGAAATACTCTTGGTCATAAGATTTTGTGCTGAATACTGCTATGTTCATTTTGTGTTGATTGGTGCTAAAATCTATAGAAACGCAAATCTACTCACGTTTACTCTCTCCCAAATATAACAATAAATATTTTCAGTTTAGCACCACAATTAATTTTTTATCGAAGGATTTACATCAAGCAAACCCTTCGGTAAATTTTACTTTTCTTCGGGCAAAGGCTGATAGCTCATCCCTTGTACGGTTTCGCTTAGCTTCACCTTGATTTTGAGAATACTATCAGAGAAGTTTTTGAGTAATACCTTTTCATTTCCAGAAATATAGACCTTTGCATTGTTTCCCTTCGGAAGCCCAAAGCCTTGTGTCTGTTCATTGGTTTTTTTATCTACCACAGAGACTTTCACTTCTTCTTTTGAAAGGTTGGTGATGCGAGCCGTGTAGCCTCCTTTTTTGTATTCTCCTAGCATAAACTCTTCGCCCACAGGCACAAATACGGTGGCATTACTGGTGCAACTAGCAAAACTTGAATGTGCGAAATATAATCGGCAAGAAATACAAGAACTGAAACTTTGAGTAAATACCCGTCATAGCGAGCAAGCTATTCAAGGTATTGAGCGAAAACAAAATTAAGAGCAAGGCAAGCAAAATATTGGTCAGTCTTACACCTTCCTTGCGAAAAAGCAACTGAATACCCACTGCAAAACACAATATAAAGCCTGCACCCGCCAAAAAAATGATGAACAAATCTGCAATTTCGATATTCATTAAAAAGTATTTCTCAGAATGTTAGATAGGTATTTACTTGCTCATCGGATTTTATGCCGTTGCCTGTGTCCTCATACGCCGTTGCCTGTGTCCTCATACGCCGTTGCCTGTGTCCTCACAGGCGACCATGCCATAATCCTTGTGCAATGACGAAGATTGTTTGTTACTTACTTATTGGATTTTGGCGTTGTTCATATTTCACAAAAGAAGAGTGCATTCCAGAGATAATCCATTGATTATCAAGCTTTTTCATTAACCTAACTCCTTTGAGCACTTTGGTTTTATCTTCAACGGTCTGGTACTCGTCAAAATTAACCCAAACTGCATTTACATCTGGTATGAAGACAAAGTTTTCCCTTTTGATAGTAACTGTTTTAGGTGTAGGATTCTCTTTCATATAATCTCCCACGAGTTTGTCAAGGTCTTTTTTGGTGTAAGCCTGCAAAATAAATCCTTTCTCTTCCACACAAGTCCAGCTAACAGAACTTTCTTCAAATTTGGCACTCCATCTTTCAAAATCTCTATCATAAAATAAATCACTTTCTTCCTGAATACTTTTTAGGATTTCTACCTTCATTGTTTCATCCAAGTTAAGAGGAGTATTAGGTGCAAAGGGAGTTTGCTTACAGCTTGAAAAGAGTAGAATTACTCCCATCCAAATAAATGCTTTTTTGATCATTTTGAGATTAAAATTGTGATTATAAATTATTAGATTAACTAATGCTATCAACTCTTTTGGGATAAAAGTGGCTTAATCTATCAAGCTGTTTAACAGAACTTTAATCCAAGCTCTAATAACTCATCTCTTAATGCAATTAACCAGCACTTTTAAGAACTTTATTAAAAGGATTGGTCGCTCTATTTTGATAACCGTGAATTGTGATGGCTATGAATAATATACCTGCTCCAATCAAAGCTGTCCACTGAAGAGAAGGGATAACTTCCCAATGTCTTACTGCAATAGCTACTAAAGCCCAAATACCTACTCCTGCAAACTCTCTCATATTTCTGCTGTAAATCATCCAAAGATTAAGTAGGGTAGCTACTGCAATCATAATAATCGTCCAAGTAACTTCACTAAACAGGGCTTGCCAACCTATCTTTGCCAGATAAGCAGAGATATTGGCAATGGTAGCTACTGAAATCCATCCACTGTACAGACAAACAGGCCACCAAATCCATGCAATCGTGGATAGTGGAGCATCCCATCTTTCCATATTGAGTTTTACGATAACCATCACAAGTGATACCAATATAAAAAGCATCACCAATACCGAAGCGGCTGTGTATTCATTGAGCCAGCACCAAAGCCAGAGTGCATTGCCTATGTTCGCAAATATTAAATAAGGTCCCATCTGAGCAATAAATGCGGTGTTTTCTTTGTCGATAAATGCTTTTTTTATTTGATAGATACCATGTGCGATTAAAGCCAAGAATATCAATCCCCAAATAGCAAAAGCATAGCCCGCAGGCGTAAATAGATTTTGATACTCTGCACTTAGAGAGCCTATTGTATTACCTTTGATGCCGATTGAATTTGCTACATAATTCCATGCAATGACTCCTGCTATGGAAAGGAAGTTGAGAAGTGCATAGGTCTTTACGGTTTTAGAAGATTGATTAATCATCATAATTTCTATTTTTTTTCAATAAAAACCTAAGCAAACAAAATTGTTTGCAGACTTGGAGTGATTTTAAAATATAGTATATGAATGTAGTGCATTAAAGATTTTTGCTTGAGAATATCGTGGCTTTATCAAATCAGTGGTGATTTTAGCAGAAAGCATACAAAGAGGGATACTAGGACCAGGATGAACACTTCCACCACAAAAATAAAGATTTTTAATCTTAGAGCTAAAATTGGCGTGGCGTAAAAAAGCTGCAAATTTATTATTAGAACTATTGCCATAAATTGCTCCAAAAGCACTAGAAGTGATTGCTTCAATCTTGCGAGGCTCCCAGATGAGTTCGCACTCGATGAGAGGTCTGATATCGGTTTTAAGATTTCGGCTTAGTTTTTCCAAGATATTCTCACGAGTTTGAGCTATCATCTCATCCCAGTCAGCCTGCCCGCTATTGTGAGGAGCGTTAATCATAGCAAACCAGTTTTCACAACCTTCGGGAGCATCTTCTGGACTTTTTTTAGAAGAGATATTAAGATAAACTGTTGGGTCTTTGAAGATGGTTTTTTGCTTAAAAATATGCTCAAACTCTTCTTGATATTGTTCCGAAAAAAAGATATTGTGTAAACCCAGTTCTTTAAACTCTTTTTTAATCCCCCAATAAAAAATAATAGCTGAGCTAGATTTAGGTTGTTGGAGTGTTATTTGCGGTTTAGAAGCATTTGGAAGTAGTTTTTGATAGGTATTATAGACATCCATATTGCTAATAATACAATCAAAATAGAGGTTTTGCTGGTCTATTCTAACTCCTACAGCTTGCTTTTTTTCGACCAAGATTTCTTCTACTTTAGTCTTATATCTAAATTCTACTCCCAAATCTTCGGCTAATTTGACCAATCCTTTGGTAATAGAATACATCCCTCCTTTGGGGAAATATGCCCCCAAATTAATCTCTAAATGTGGGATAATATTTAAAGTGGCAGGAGCTTGGTAAGGGTCAGAGCCATTGTAAGTTGCATATCGGTCAAAGAGTTGCGTAACTTTCTTATCTCGGAAGGTCTGAGCATTGGCTTGGTGCATCGTCTGGAATGCTTGCAAAGCTCCAAAGTTTAGAAGCCCTTTTACAACCCTTCTCGTAAAATAATTGCTCACTTTATGGAGAGAATGATGCAAAAATATCTCTGAAGTCAGGGTATATTTTCGGGCTACAGTTTGTAGAAAATTCAGAATAGTTTCCTTGTCTTCCTCAGTTTTAGAAGCGATTTCTTGGGCAAATTTATCTACCGAATCATAAGCCAGAATGTTTGTGCCATCTTCATAAAAATACCGATAGATAGGGTCAAGAGAAACATACTCATAGTAATCTTTTGGGTTCTTGCCAGATATTTTATAAAGTTCATCTACAAATTCGGGCATCGTGAAGACAGAAGGTCCCATATCAAAACGATAGCCTTTTTCTTCGGATTGAGTCAGCTTTCCACCCGCTCTTTCATTTGCTTCAAAGACCGTTACTTGATAGCCTTTATTAGCCATTCGGATAGCAGAAGCCAATCCAGCGGGGCCTGCACCAATGATAGCACAAGTTTTAGGAAGATGTGATTGCATGAGCTTGTTTTTTTATTGTTATTTTAATTGTTTTACAGAGAAAATATTTTTTATTTTTTGAAAGTTTTATGCCTAGCCAAAAATGATTTTAGTAAAATAGAGTTGTTACTTTTTGATTTTCAATTATTTATGTCAATTTTTTATTTGAGAATCTTAGAATGATAAGCTTTGCTGCCTCATACAGGAGCTTTTCGTAAGCAATTCCCTGTGTTTTCTATGTGCATATATGGTTATAAAAAAAGTAAAGTGTTGATAACCAGTGTGTAACAGCTCTAATACTAAAAATAAACTAATGATTGTTAACCATTAAAACGCTCATTATCAGATAACTAGGAGCTCATCATTCACTTAGCTAAAATTATTAAGTTTATTGATTAGAATAAACTTCTGCCTATCAAGATTTTCATTCTAATCAAATATGTTTTGAAAACAAAAACAGAGGTTATGTATCTATTGTTTTTATTACTTTACTTGTATTTGCGAATCTAAGCATCAATGCCTATCTTAGATACTGAAAATAAAACAGAATCATTACCCAAAAAGATTTAAAATCTATGAAAACACTTACACTTACCGATGAAAGCCTGACAGGGGATATTTTAGGGCAAATAGCCATAGATATCGAGAATGAAAGAATGACTGTAAGCGACCTTATCAAGGCTAGAGTCTATCAAGAGGTAGAAAATTACAATGAAAAACTGCCCCAATATTTTCAAGGATTGGTACAGCCCTCAGGTGCTGAGATGCAACTCAATGGCTACAAAATGAAAGAAAAACGTGCAATAGACCCCGAAAAGCAGTTTTATATTGCTTTAAATGCTTTTCAGAACAATGGGTTTTTTATATTGATTGATAACCGACAAGCAGAATCACTAGAAGAAGAAGTGCTGTTTTCACAAGATACGAAGGTAAGCTTTGTGAAATTGACTGCTTTGGTAGGAGGTTAGTAAGAGATAAGTTATAAGTTTGTAATAATCTGATAATGAGGGTTTTACTTAAATTAAATGAGTGCTTTATTTTGAAGGAATTTACTTGATAATATTTCCACAAGATAAATAGAACGGTTTAAGTGATTTTATAAAAATAATTTACGCTATTTATGAAAATACTGAGCATCTTCAACCAAGAAGAAACTTCTAAGGAAGTAAAGGAATTATTAGATGATATTAAGATAGAGGCTACCAAAAATACTACTTATTACTATAATTTTAAACTAGGGGAATTGGATTCCTATAAAATCTTAAAGAAAAAAGACATAGACTTTAAGAAAGAGATGGTGAGTCTAGCAGTCAGTAAAACAAGTAAATTAAGCGAAAAACAAGACTTTTGGAGTAATCCAGAATACCAAGTCTGCTTGCAATTGATTTCAATGCTATTGAGAAGTAAACTTAACTTTTTGGTAGATGAAATAATATTACTTTTCAAGAATATAGACACTACTCAAGACATTTCTTACTATTTTCCCTCAGGTCTTGCCCTCAAACAGCTTGAAAATGCAGTTAAAGAAAATGGACTTAATAAAGAGCAAATTATTTTTCTTGAAAAGCTACAATCTTATTCCTTTGGGTATATAGAAGGTGAAAAACAGATATTAAAAATAAAAGAAATCATCGCACAAGCACAAGGCAAAAGCACAGGAGAAGTAGTCCCCGTCTTGCTAGATGATGAAGATGAACTAGGCAAACAAATCAATGAAGAAGTAGCCAGCTTTGAAGACTCTAAAAAAATAGCTTACTATGAGCTTTTTAACCTTTTTAAGAAAGCTACCCAAGGCAAGCCCACAGGGAAATTTCAAAAAACTATAGCTGAAAGTGTCGCTAAAATAGGCAAAGAATCGTTTATTCAGACTGTTAAAAATTGGCTAGAAAGCCTCAAAAAAATCAATGTAGTTATAGAAGAACATACCAATACTTACACCTCTAGTGGGCAAACTTATAGCCATAACTATACCTCACATGTTTACCTGAGAGAGTCCAATCTCATCTTTGTAAAAGGGCTAATATGGAGTACTGAACAATATACAGACTCAGAGATTTTACAGCTTCTGGCAGAATATACAGAGAAATGTTATAAAAAAGTGCCTGGTAAAGGCCCACTTGCGATGGGTGCAGGCAATGCATGTTTGTATGTGCTTGCTCAATCTGGTCTTGAAGGAGTTAGTTATTTATCTAGGCTTAAGCTACGCATTCACCAGTCAAGCACACAGGCTTTGATAGAAAAATACATACGTGAAACGGCACAAAAGTTAGGCGTAACTCCCTCTGAGATAGAAGATATGGCAACTCCTAGCTTTGGTTTAGAAAATGGAAAACTAGAAGAAGTATTTGGGGAATACATGGCAATACTCAGCATAGAGGGCATAGGCAAGACTGAACTTCAATGGTACAAACCTGATGGAAGCCAGATGAAGTCTGTGCCTGCCGTAGTAAGGCAAGACCACAAAGAAGCACTCAAAGAACTTAAAAATGACAATACTCAAATCCAAAAAACACTCACTGCACAGCGTGATAGGCTTGATCGCTCGCTGGTAGAGGGACGTACTTGGTCTTGGCAGGCTTTTCAAGATTATTATTTTTCACATGGCTTAATGTCTTTCCTTACCCAAAAACTGATATGGACTTTTGAGCAAGGAGGGGTTAAGCAGGATGTTTTTTATCTGAATAGGCAATGGATAGATTTAGAAGAAAAGTCAATAGGAGAGATTTCAGAAGATACTCAAGTTTCATTTTGGCATCCCATCACCAAAACAGCTGATGAAATCTTGGCCTGGCGAAATTTCTTGGCAAAATACCAAATCCAACAACCACTCAAACAAGCTTACCGAGAAATCTATTTACTCACAGATGCAGAGGTTAATACTATCAATTATAGCAACAGAATGGCCGCCCACATCTTAAAACAGCATCAATTTAATGCCCTTGCCAAAATAAGAGGATGGAAATATAGCTTGCTAGGAGCTTACGACAAGGGTTATGAATCTGAAACGGCTACGATTGCATTGCCTGATAATTATAAAGCTGAGTTTTGGGTGCAAGAAGTCTATGCAGATGGTGAATGGACAGATTCAGGCATTTATAATTATGTAAGCACCGACCAAGTGCGTTTTTACCTTAATAATGAGCAAATCATGATGGCGGATGTGCCTGCTTTAATTTTTTCGGAGGCGATGCGAGATGTAGATTTGTTTGTGGGAGTAGCAAGTGTAGGCAATGACCCTAATTGGCGAGATGGTGGGCTACAGCAGTTTAGAAATTACTGGGAGTCTTACTCTTTTGGGAATCTTAATGAAGTAGCCAAGACACGCAAGCAAGTGCTTGAGCGAGTAATTCCTCGCCTCAAAATAGCCAAACAATGCGAAATCATAGATAAATTCTTGGTAGTGAAAGGCAGTATTCGTACTTATAAAATACACATAGGCAGTGGCAATATCTTGATGGAACCCAATGACCAATATCTCTGTATCGTAGCTGATAGAAAAACAGACACTGTAAGTAACCAAGTTTTCTTGCCTTTTGAGGGAGATAATGTGCTTTCTATCATTATCAGCAAGGCTTTCTTGCTGGCAGATGATACTAAGATTACCGATCAGACGATTATTAGTCAGTTGAGGTAGGCTAGATTATAAATCTTATGCTCTCTAGTCGGGATTATAAATCCCAACTAGCCTAGCCTAAACAACTATATAAAATAGCTTGAAAGGCTTGAACATTAAAACTTGTGGCATCGCCCCAAGTTACTCAGTATTAGAATTTAACTGACTGCACTACAAATCCCGACTAGCCTAGATAGATTATAAATCTTATGCTCTCTAGTCGGGATTATAAATCCC
>JBBRUH010000143.1:0-12084 GCA_038248005.1 Cytophagales bacterium
ATTATTAGAGATTATTACGATGTTTTTACAATGGTATATACCGTTCAAGCGAAGACGCTTGAACGAGGTAAATAGCTGGTGCAGGCTTCTACACTTGCACCTTTGTACATAAAATCGTAATAATATAAATCTTTTAAGTATTTTTAAGTCAGACACACTTAAGTATATAACTATCAACTCATGACTTATAACTCATCATTCACTTAATAATCTCCAATCGTTTCGGGAAGTTGTGCAAGAGCATTTGCCAAATCTTCATCATTAGGAGCAATGCCATGCCATTTGTGAGAACCCATCATAAAATCGACTCCAAAACCCATTTCCGTTTTCATCAAAATCAAAATAGGTTGCTCTCTATTAGTGAGTCCTTTTGCAAGTTTGAGCGTTCGGATGACTTCTTCTAAGTCATTTCCTTCCATTTCTAATATTTGCCAGCCAAAAGCTTTCCACTTAGCCGAAAGGTCTTTCAAATCCATGACAGCACTTACAGGGCCGTCTATTTGTTGTCCATTGACATCAATCACTGCTATCAAATTATCTACTTTATGGTGTGCCGCAAACATAGCTGCTTCCCACACTTGTCCTTCTTGCTGCTCCCCGTCTCCCATCAAGACATAAATCAAATGATTGTCCTTGTTGAGTTTTTTGGCAAGGGCAGCACCTATTCCTACTGACAAACCTTGACCTAAAGAACCAGAGGCTACTCTAATGCCTTCTAAGCCTTCTTCCGTGGCAGGGTGTCCTTGTAGGCGAGAGTTAATTTTACGAAATGTAGCTAATTCACTCACTTCAAAATATCCTGCTCGTGCAAGAGTGCTATACCAAACAGGCGAGATATGCCCATTAGATAAGAAAAAGAGATCTTCTCCAATGCCATTCATCTCGAAAGGTTTATTTTGACGAAGTATCTCAAAATAAAGAGCCACAAATAATTCTGTGCAACCTAATGAGCCACCAGGGTGTCCTGATTGTACTTGATGCACCATCCTCACGATGTCTCTGCGTATTTGTGGAGTAAGTTTTTGTAGTTCTTCTATGTCCATGAATATAAATTTAAAACAGTAGATTTACTTTAAAAGAAAAATTTAAGGTATTGATAATCAACATTTTATCTTAGCTAATACTTTTCTTAAATCAAAAATCTCTTTTAATAATACTTTTTAAGTAATTGGGGTGCAATTTAGTTATTTTTTAAGATTTGGGCTGTATGTTCTCCTGTTTTTACTTTGGAGATAATATCAGTAATTTTCCCTTGTTCGTCTATCACGAAAGTAGTTCTTGCAGTTCCCATGTAAGTCTTGCCGTACATTGATTTTTCTTTCCAGACACCATATTGTTCGTTAATGCTTGTATCAGTATCAGCAATAAGCGGAAAGGGAAGCTCATATTTAGTGATAAACTTTTGGTGTGATTTTTCATTGTCTTTGCTTACTCCAATGATTTGATAACCAGCCTCTTGCAAAGCAGCATAGTTATCTCGTAAGTTACAGGCTTGTTCAGTACAGCCTTTTGTATCGTCTTTAGGGTAAAAATAAAGGGCTACTTTTTTACCTGCAAAATCTGCAAGACGAATCGCATTTCCATCTTGGTCTATTCCTTCAAAAGCGGGTGCTTGATTACCTATCTGTAATTCCATAAGTTATTTAGTTTATTGATTTATTTGATAATTAAGTTATTGGGTTATTGTTTTTGGGTAATGGTTATTAGGTCATTTTTTTGGTCAATAAGTGATTTTAAAAAAAAACTCACTTCTCACTCCTATCTCCTACCTTCTCAATCCTTCACTCACAACGTGTAAAAATAAAAAATTTAATTGAGATTGGGGTCTCTTTTATTTTGTGAAATCTAACTGATATAAGATATGATAACCTACTTCTATACCTGCACCTTGCTTCAAGCCATAGCCAGGAATGCTGTTAATCTCTAAGCTTTCTGATGGAGTGCTGCTCACCAAAAATTTTATACGGATGAGAGGTCCCATAATAAAATTTTTGAAGATTTTTCCTTGCAAACGTCCTTGAATCATAAGCCAATTGGCATTTAACCCTGAGAAATTTTCTTCTACTGTTTGGTTTCCTTGCCAATAGTTAGAACCTACCGAAGCATCTAAGTTATGCTTAAAAAAACTTCTCCCGTAGTGTAGCCCTAGCATCAAAAATCCATCTGCTTTGCTTTTATTAAGATGCCAAAAATTATAATCTATCCCTATTCTAGCATACGTTCCGTTGCTTTTATAGACATAGTCATTGCCTATTTGCTCATAACTACCACTACCTCCAGATAAGCTGATATAGTACATAGAGTTAATACCTAGCTCAACAGTAGCTTCGTATTTTTTTTGGTTTTTATAAAGAATATTAGCAGCTAAAGGTACTACATCTATCCCAAAACGGAAGGAAGTGGGTGAAAAACGAGGTTTAGACTTTTTAGTTACCATATTCTCTCTGGCGGCTACAGAGCTACTATCTTGAGCATATAAAGCACTTGGAAAGCATATTAACAGTAGTAAATATATTTTAGTTAAATATCTGTACATTGATTTCATCGGGGTTATTGGTTAATTCATTTTGTATGACTGAGGTAGAATCAAAATCACTTTCTAAGACCCGAAGGTTAGTGATAAGTGCATTTAAGCCACAGTTAGGTTTGATAACCTGCCATTTAAGCTGATAAGCAAAAGTGATATTTTTGATAGAAGTACTACCATTGCTTTCTAGCTTTTCAAAACGAAAACGAACCTGTTCTTTGGTAGGAGAGATAGGCAGTGTAAATATAGAGAGTACGTCTTGTTGGGTATAAAGAATGCTATCAGATACTGTCAGAGGATTATCTATTCCAGTAATTTGGGCAAAAGCCAGTGTGTCCCTTAGGAGAGTACTAGATTTATAAAACTGAATTTTGAGTAAATTAATACGTGTATCTTCACATTCGGGTTCACAAGAAGAAGCCAATAACATCAAAATACTTAGCAAAAAAAGACAAAAGAAGGGTGAATAAAAATGTAAGGTGCTGAATGTTTTTTGCATAAATAGTTTTTAAAAGTTTGGATTAGTCAATGTTGATGATTTAGTAAATCATTTGCCAAAGATAATACGAACCATTTATAAACATTAAAGCTCTGAAAAAAATGACATAAAAAAAACCTTGCATGCAACAGAGGCTTGCAAGGTTTCCAAACCATATAACCATGAAAAACCTAACTTACTAATTCTTTTTTTATATAAAAAATATAATGGTAAAATTAGCAAATATTTTAAATATATAAACTTTAATACGATGATTTAAAGTTTGTATGTAATAAAAATCAATATAAGACCAAATCTAAGTTCTAACGTTCAAAACGTAAAATTCTAATATTTTTTTCAAAAGTAACACTTTTTTTGATATTTATTTTTCCCATTTAGAAACAAGATGCTTTTTTTGGAAAATGTTACTTAAGTAACAGTTGAATTTCACAAAAAATTCAAGCCATCTTGTGTCTTCTTCTAAATCTCATAATATAAAGAAGACATATTGTATCAGTAAATGATTTTTGTAATTTTACACAAAAAAAAGAATTAATTGACAAAACAGGCTAAAAAAATAATAATTATTGGAGGAGGAGCAGCAGGTTTTTTTGCTGCCCTAAGCTGTGGAAGTACGTATCCTGATGCTGAAATAACAATCTTAGAAAAGACCTCCAAACTTCTTTCAAAAGTCAAAATATCAGGTGGAGGGCGTTGCAATGTTACCCATGCTTGCTTTTCTGTAGGGGCTTTAGCGAAGCATTACCCCAGAGGAGAGAAGTTTTTGAAACAAGCCTTTCATCACTTTATGCCCCAAGATACCATTCAATGGTTTGAGCAGAGAGGAGTAACACTCAAGACTGAAGAAGATGGAAGGATGTTTCCAGTCTCAGATAACTCACAAACTATCATAGATTGCTTCCTAGAAGAAGCCCATCGCTTTGGTATAAAAATCAAAACCCAGCAAGATGTCAAGCAAATTCTTAAAAGGGAAGAAGGAGGC
The DNA here is from genome assembly GCA_038248005.1 of Cytophagales bacterium. GTDB lineage: Bacteria > Bacteroidota > Bacteroidia > Cytophagales > Microscillaceae > JAABSX01. The sequence continues at coordinate 4,009 of JBBRUH010000143.1, forward strand.
TTTCTCCTTAAAATCAATAAATCCGAAGATTTACTCGCTGATAAGCTCATAGTAGCAAGTGGCAGCGGCACACAGCTAAGGCACTTTGACTGGCTGCGTGCGTTGGGACATTCTATAGAACCACCTGTTCCTTCTTTGTTCACCTTTAACATGCCCAAAGAAACCATTACTGAGCTGATGGGTGTAGTCGCAGAACCAATCCTTGCCAAAATTCAAAGTACCAAACTAGCCCAGTCAGGTCCTTTGCTGATTACGCATTGGGGAGTAAGTGGGCCTGCGATTTTAAAGTTATCAGCTTGGGGGGCAAGACTTCTACAAGAAGTTAACTATGACTTTAAAGTGCAAATCAACTGGCTTATGGATAAAAATGAAGAAGCCATTCGCCAAGAACTACTCAATTTTAAAGAAGAATCTTCTCAGAAAAAAATAAAGAATTTTCCTCAGACTTTACCCAAAAGACTTTGGCTCTTTTTGCTAGACAAAGCTCAAATTGATGCAGAAAAAGAAATGCAAGCTATCTCTAAAGCAGAACTTAACCGTCTAGCAGCTACCCTTTCTAATGACTTATATCCTGTGAAAGGCAAGACTACTTTTAAAGAAGAGTTTGTAACCTGTGGCGGACTTGATCTCTCACAAGTAAACCCCAAAACGATGGAAAGTAAAATCGTTTCTGATTTATTTTTTGCTGGTGAGGTCTTAAATATTGACGGAATCACAGGAGGATTTAACTTCCAAGCTGCTTGGACAACAGGCTATTTGGCTGGTTTATTAGGTAAAAAGTAGTGAAACAATTATAGTTGATTGTAAAAACCTCTAAATTACCCATAGATTTTGACATAATTTTAATGCTTAATCCTTAATTTTAAGAAATTATTTTTCAAATCACTTAATGTAAGTTTACATGGAAATCCATTTCTTAAAAGATATTGTTATTATATTAGGTCTTTCAGTATTGGTTATTTTCTTGTTTGAACGGCTCAAATTACCTACTATCTTAGGATTTTTGTTAACGGGAATCATTGCAGGCCCTTATGGCTTTGGTTTTGTCAATGCTTCACATGAAGTAGAGATAATGTCTGAGATAGGAGTGATTTTACTGCTCTTTATTATTGGTCTTGAGTTTTCACTTTCTAGCCTCTATGCTATTCGGCGTTTGGTGTTTGTGGGAGGTTCGGTTCAGGTATTTGGCACGATAGGGCTGACGCTCTTAGTAATGACTTTATTGGGCTTTTCTTGGCAAAAGGGGGTGTTTATGGGATTTTTATTCTCATTAAGTAGTACAGCTATAGTATTAAAAATCTTACAAGAAAAATCTGAAATCAATAGCAAGCATGGCAAACTTAGCCTTGGCATATTGATTTTTCAAGACATCATCGTAGTGCCTATGATGCTTTTTACACCGCTGATAGCTGGTAACTCTGATAATGTATTGTTGAGTTTACTAGATTTGGTCATCAAGGCATTGTTGGTGATGCTTGGAGTGTATGTAAGTGCTAGGTATGTCTATCCTCGCTTGATGTATGAAGTAGCACGCACTCGTAATAATGAGCTTTTTATTTTGACAGTAGTGGTTACGTGTGCCTTAGTAGCTTGGATTACTTCTGCTATAGGGCTTTCGCTGGCTTTGGGTGCATTCTTGGCAGGATTGATTATCTCAGAGTCTGAATACAGTCATCAGGCGACCAGTATTATTATTCCATTTAGAGAAATATTTGCTAGTTTTTTCTTTGTTTCAATAGGGATGTTGTTAGATATTTCTTTTTTAGGAGAGCATTTCTTGGTTAGTATTGGATTGGTTTTAGTAGTGATGTTTTTTAAAGGGTTTATAGCTGCTTTGGCTGCTTGGGTATTAAAACTCTCCTTGAGAACTTGCTTGATGAGTGGCTTGGCTCTTTTTCAGGTGGGTGAGTTTGCATTTATTCTTTCTCGTTCAGGGATTGAGAATAATCTTCTGGATAATGAGATTTATCAATATTTCTTATCTGTATCTATCTTATCTATGGCGATTACTCCCTTTGTATTGATTTACTCTGATAAAATCATAAAACTTTTACTTAAGACCCCTATTCCAAGACACATGAGCTTGTTTACACGTGATACATCTCATTCTCAGGAGTCTTCATTGGATGAGGAGACAGTCAAAGACCTTGAGGATCACCTCATTGTGATAGGATACGGATCTACGGGTCGTAATCTGGTGCAAGCTGCCAAACACGCTCATATTCCTTATTTTATTATAGAATACAACGCTGAAACCGTAAAGGAAGAAGCCAAGAAAGGTGAACCCATTATTTTTGGGGATGCTTCACAAGATATTATTTTGGAGCATGTCCGTATTCATAATGCAAGAGTAGCTGTGGTTGCAATATCGAATCCCGAAGCAGCTAAACTGGTAGTGCAGAATATTCGTACAATCTGTCGAACCGTTTATATTGTTGCAAGAGTTCGTTATGTAAGTGAAGTACAAGAATATATTACCTTGGGAGCTAATGAGGTTATCTCAGAGGAGTTTGAAAGCTCTATCGAGATTTTCACCAATGTGCTGCATAAATATCTTCTCCCCGAAGATGAAATTGAATATTTTGTAGATAAGATTCGTTCAGAGCAATCAGAGTTTTTACGTCCACTCAAAACGCTCAATCAAGTATATAATGGCTTAGAGATTCCTAATCTAAGAATTAGCTGTCTGAATGTGCAAAAATCTTATAAAGAGATTGTGGGCAAAACAATCAGTAAGGCAGCAGTTCGCCAAAAATATGGCATTAATATCCTCGCTATACAGCGTGAAGAAGAACTCATTACGGATATACAGTCAGACACACAAATATTACTTAATGACCTTTTATATGTCTTAGGAGCTCCTGAACAAATTTCGAAGCTTAATACTAAGATTAAGGCTTAAGGGAATGAAGGATTGATTTAGTGAAGGAAAGATGGGTTGAGAAAATATTCAATGACGCATTTATTTGCCTATGTTACGTCTAGTTTGAAGACTTGTTGTAAAGATAGTGCCTATTCCGTCGTTGATGTTTAGAAATGACTGTTGATGCGTTTATAACAGGCATTTTGTTACCAACAACTCGAGTCCAAAGCTTTGTGATTTATGGAATGATTATGTGGTGCGAAAAAGTTGCTGGTGTCGAAATGGCTAGATTGAGATTGTATGTTAAAATAAAAACTTGGTAACCATTTCTAATCACCAACGGAGTAGAATATTTTAAAAGGCTATGCTATTAAGCAGATGTCTATGGCATGACAAAAGATTAACACTGTTATATGATACTGCTATTTGCCCCAATCCCCCCCCTTTGTCATTCCTATGACATAAGTTTCGCATTAAAAATCCTTTCTTTGTCAAAATTAAATTCTAAATTGAGTCTAAAATAAAAGATACTTCGTAAATTTCATTTTTTAGTATCATTCTTAACTAATCCTTTAAAAGTACATGGAAGCCTCCGCAGCACAAAAACATATTGTCATTATTGGGAATGGAATCTCAGGTATCACTACGGCTCGACACGTCCGTAAACTGAGCAATCACCGCATTACAGTCATTTCTGGCGAAACAGAGCATTTTTTTTCAAGAACTGCCTTGATGTATATTTTTATGGGACATATGGAGTATTCACACATTAAACCTTATGAAGATGGTTTTTGGAAAAAAAACAGAATAGAACTCAAAAAAGCCTGGGTCAAGACTATAGATATTGACCAAAAAATACTTCATTTTGAAGGAGGAGAAAAGATGCAATATGATAAACTAGTGCTGGCAACAGGCTCTAAATCAAATAAATTTGGCTGGAAAGGGCAGGATTTGGAGGGAGTGCAAGGGCTATACAATTACCAAGATTTAGAAATGATGGAAAAATATGCACCTACTACTCGCCAAGCAGTGATAGTGGGAGGTGGATTGATAGGCGTAGAAATGGCTGAAATGCTAATGACTAGAAAGATTGCTGTTACTTTTTTGGTGCGTGAAGATAGATTTTGGGGGAATATATTGCCTAAAGAAGAAGGTGAACTCGTCAGCCGACACTTGCTAGAACACCATATAGACTTAAGACTTAATACCGAACTCAAAGAAATCATAGCAGATAAAAACGGACGTGCTAAGAGAGTTATCACAGGTAATGGAGAAGAGATAGAGTGCGAGTTTGTAGGACTTACGGCAGGCGTAAGCCCCAATATTGATTTTTTGAAAGAATCAGGAATTGAACTCAATAGAGGAATTTTGGTCAATGAATACCTTGAAACTAAAATTTCAGAAGTATATGCACTTGGTGACTGTGCCGAGCGAAGAGTACCAGTGAAAAATCGCCGACCAATTGAGCAAGTCTGGTACACAGGACGGATGATGGGGGAAGTACTTGCTCAGACACTCTGTGGTAAAAAAACTGCTTATCAGCCTAGTGAATGGTTTAACTCTGCTAAGTTTTTTGATATAGAATATCAAACCTACGGAGTAGTGGAGGCAGAACTGAAAGAAAATCAAGACACCTTTTATTGGGAAGCCGCTAATGGTAAGATTTGTCTGCGTATCAATTATGATAAAACCACCGAAACCGTGTTAGGAATGAATGTATTTGGGATTCGCCAGAGACATGAAGTATGGGATAAATGGATTAAAACCCAAAAAAGCATTGATTATGTGATAGAACACCTACCACATGCCAACTTTGACCCTGAGTTTTTTAAACAATATGAAAGACAAATCTTAATTAAATACAATCACGAGCGAGGCAAAAAACTTAGAATAAAAACTAGAAAAGGTCTTTTTGCTCTTTTATCAAGATAGAAAAATAAATTCAGAAACCTAAATCATCCTTTTTTATGCGACCTATACAAACCTTCGGTTTAGTTCTTTTTATACTCAGTTTTGCCACTTTTATACTGGCATTGAGCCTCAGCAAATTTCAAATCACAGAAGAAGTTTTATCTAAAGTAATCTCTGAAAAGGAGAAAGATAAAAGAGAAGCATTTCAAAATGTAGCTTCTGAGATGATGGATAAAAGCTATTCTTCTCAATTTACTTTTGTAGCAGAAGTAAAAGAAGTACTCAAAAAAGCCAATCAAAATATCAAAGACAAATATGCCATTTCAGACAAAGAAATAGCCCAAATCATCGCTAAAAATCCAGCTAAAACCTATGAATTATCAAAGATTGAAGGAATCTTCAAAACAGAAGAACCGCTAGGTGAGTACAAAGCCCAAGCCGTCAAAGACTACACAAACTGGATGGAAGGACGAGAATTTAACTCTCCAGAAGAACTCCAAAACAACCTCAAAGAAGCTATAGAAGGAATCAATAATTCGGTCATCAATCAAAAAGGATTTCCTGAGTATGACACTAAAAATTTCGCATTTCAAATCACCAAAAAATCAAGTAAAGGTTTTTTAGTATCACAAAGTATTTTTTTACTTATTTTTATCTTTTTGGGAGGTACTCTAGGGGCATTGTTATACATCTACCCCCAACGCTTTAAAGGCACACCAGGTATCAAAAATGATCATATCTTTCAGAGTGGACTCACCAATAGAGGAGCGATTGGGATAAGTATAGGGGTGTTTTTGATTAGTTTTTATATTGTCCTTTATTTTTATCCTTACTACATCACCAATTGGGTAATCTTGGTTGATCCTATCAGTTACGCCTTGAATGGGGGAGAGGCAAGCCAATGGTTTTTGTATGGCATACTTTATACCTTGGCTATTTTGGTGATGGGCGTGCGGATGATGGTCAAATACAGACACAGTCCTTACCAAATCTGGCGGACTGGTTCGGTCATGTTTTTTCAGACTTCCTTTGCTTTTATCATCCCTCAGATGTTGATTGCCTTGCATTTGCCTTACATGGATTTGAAAAATATCTGGCCCTTAGATTATGATTTATTTACACCCTCTAGGCTCAATGGTTTTATGGAGGCAGGCAATATTGGCTATTTGATGCTCTCTTGGGGCATTATACTTACGATTATAGGTGTTCCATTGATGGTCTATTTCTTTGGTAAACGCTGGTATTGTTCTTGGGTTTGTGGCTGTGGAGGTCTTGCAGAAACGCTGGGAGACCCTTATCGTCAGCTTTCTGATAAATCTCTTAAAGCTTGGCAGATTGAGCGTTATTTGGTTCACGGTGTCTTGGTATTTGCGATAGTGATGACAGGCATGATGCTTTATACTTTCTTCACAGACAGTGGCGAAGTCTTAGGGTTAAACTCCTATACCGTCAAAGAATGGTATGGATTTTTGATTGCGTCTATCTTTGCGGGGGTTGTAGGCACGGGTTTTTATCCTTTTATGGGCAATCGGGTATGGTGCAGATTTGGCTGTCCTTTAGCGGCGTATCTTGGCTTGGTACAAAGGTTTCAATCAAGATTTCGCATCACTACCAATGGAGGTCAGTGTATCTCCTGTGGAAACTGTTCTACCTATTGTGAAATGGGAATAGATGTACGTTGGTATGCACAGCGTGGTCAAGATATTGTGCGTTCTTCTTGTGTGGGTTGTGGGGTTTGTTCCTCTGTTTGTCCTCGTGGTGTCCTTAATCTTGAAAATGGCCCTACTCAAGACCGAATCAATAGCAATCCTATTTTGATAGGCAATGATAGTGTGAAGGTGAATGTGTAGAGAGTAACTGATGGTGGTATCTTACCACCATAGTTTTTGATTTTTTAGGGTATCTCTCCTCATAAAACTTGCGTATATACCTCCAATTATCGATATAAACGCAAGTCATGAGTATCAAAGCTATAAAAATCATTCATAGAGGTGAGACAAGGATAAAAGTAGATTTTCCTTATAACCAAGCATTCATTGCCTTACTAAAACAAATAGAAAATGCTAAATGGAGTGCTACACACAAAGCTTGGCACATCCCTTATACAAAAGAGGCTTTTGGAAAACTAAAATCTCTCTTTCCTGATATTTTAATCGACAGCATCCAAGAAAAAAAAGAGGAGATTACACAAGAAGAAAAACCCAAGACTGATAGTATCATAGCAAGTAAAGAAGTAAGATTATCTGCAATATCCTCAGTGTTCATAGAGGTAATCGCAAGAAAGATAATTTTAAAACTACCAAAAAATGAAATAGACACAAAATTTATTTTGACATTGCGATTCTCTAGATGGGATAAGTTGCAAAAAGTATGGATAGTGCCTAATTACCCAGGTAACCTTGAGGTAATCAAAGAATATTTCAAAGATAGAATCTCAAAAATTACGATTCATCAAGAAGTTGAGCTAAAAACATCAGCAGAAACCTATAAAATAAAGGCAAAAGATGTGTTGGTGATTAAAACAAATAGACAGAGACTAAAGCTTATTTTCGGATTTAATAAAGCCCTGACAGTAGCAGTCAAAAGAATGCCTTTTTGGAGTTGGGATAGTAAAAACAAATGGTGGTCTATCCCTTTTTCAGATAAACTATTGCACGAAATAGAGGAGATTATAAAAAAAGAAGGTCTCAATCTGCGTTATGAAGAAGAAAAAACGGATACTAGTAAAATTGCCCGAAGGACAACCTATGATGTACCTAACTACAGGCAAGCCCCCGAAAGCATGGTTCTAAAACTCAAAGAACTCAGGTACAGTGAACGAACAATTAAGGTCTATAAAAATAGCTTTGAAGAATTTATTAACCACTACCCGACCATAGAAATAGACAAAATAGATGAGCAGAAAATTATTGCTTTTTGTAGATACTTGGTTATAGACAGAAAAGTATCTGCCTCTACCCAAAATCAAGCCATCAATGCCATCAAGTTTTATTATGAAAGGGTACTAGGCGGACAGCGTAAATTCTATTTCTTAGAGAGACCCAATAAAGAAAAAGCCTTGCCCACAGTACTAAGTACAGAAGAAATCACAATCATCTTGAAATCAACCACAAATCTAAAGCACAGAGCTATCCTAACTGTTATCTACTCCACAGGATTGAGAATAGGTGAGCTTATCAATCTGAAAATCAAGGACATAGACTCAGAAAGAAATCAAATCAGAGTAGAACAGGGCAAAGGTAAAAAGGATCGATATACACTGCTTTCTGCCAAAATGCTCGAGTTATTGCGTACTTATTTTA
>JBBRUH010000144.1:0-11983 GCA_038248005.1 Cytophagales bacterium
ACTCTACAAATAGTAAAGCTCTCAAAACAGAATGATATAAATTTGATAATATGGAGGTGTTTTTAGATAATGATACCGTAATAATTTGGAAAAATAGAGTTAATATTTGACTAAGATTGATTAAATGAATAGGTTAAAATAGAGGTGATGTTTTTCTTGGTTGATTTATGGAGTAGTCTAATTGTTGTGATTATTTATTTTTGATTAATCACAAAATTATCTGCTTTATTTAATACCTTTAACCAATAAATTATCAAGAATAGACTCTAAAAATCTATAAGCTATTTTTTAGGAATTTGAATTTAACTCAAAAGACCTTAAGACAATTGAATTTTTGCTCAATAGAGCGTAATTTTGACCTAATGATGACTAAAAAATTGTTTCACTTCAAAAAAAATATAGTAAATGATTTACTCATGGCACTGCTTTTTGGGTTAATTGCTTTTATATTTGGGTTGATTCAGTTTAATATTCCTGGCATAGAAGGGGGAACAAGTGGTCTCAATGAAGTACCTCTATTGATTAGTGTCATCTACCTTTCTCATCCGATTTATGTGCTATTAGTTTCTTTTATCTTTTGTTTTAGTACTACTGCAGATGGCTCCATTCTCTCTACTTTTTTGATGCACGGCATTAGTTTGATTCCTTTTTGGTGTTATTATCATACATTGGTGAAGCCTAGATTTAAAAATGTATTGGTAGTAGTGGTTCTTTTCATCTTTGGGATATGTTTTTACTACTTAGTGCTGGTACTGCCTATCATGATTATCACCAATCAGTTTGTGGGGTTAAATATACTTGATTTCCGCATCTTTTATTTTCAGGTATTAGAGGCAGTCTATTTTGAGATGTTTGCTACTTCTTTGATTGCAACCTTGTATTTACTCCATTACAATGTCAATCAACAACTCAAAGAACATATTACGAGTGTAGAAAGTCAAGTCAAAGAAAGAACTAGTCAGCTTGCTTTTGCTGTCAAAGAATTAAATGCAGCCAACGAAGAGTTGAAAACTGTCAATAACCATTTAGATGAGCAGGTATTAGAGAGGACTCAAACCCTAGAGAATAGAAATATTCAGCTTTCAGGCTATGCTTTTGTGAATTCTCATCTTTTACGAGCTCCTCTTGCCCGTATTTTAGGGCTTGCTAGTATTCTCAAAGATGAATCTACTTCTCAATCAAAGGAAAATATACTCATGGACAAAATGATACAATCTTGCGATGAACTAGATAAAATCATTCATCTAATGGGTAAAATAGTAACAGAAGAAAGTATTTTGGAAGTAGAGCAGATAGAAGACCTTCAAGAACAAATCAGAAAAATCTCAAATGAAATCTCTATGAGAGGTAAACTCTAAGTGATAGATTGGTTAAGATGAACTAGGCTTTTCCATTAAGTAACAGTATCAGAATAATTGCACGACTCATTTTACGTAAAACACTTATTATCAATTTATTACAGACTCGTAACTAATAATTTATGGCTCTTAATGAATTTTGGACTGATAGCAAAAAACTTTTAACTAAATATTTTTTGATAAAAATAATATTCTTCTTTTTCGCAGAATAAAATTTTAAAACTACATAATACAAAAGAAACAATACTTTTTCAGAATAAAATTTGTTGAGTTTGAAAAATATTTTTACCAGTTCAATACTAGGTAAGAGCCTAAAATATACTGGCGTGACACCACTGCTCCACAATGGCAGTATAGCCGATATGTAGGCAATGTTACGGAGTTTACGCTTGAAAATATAGTGATTGATAACTACCTCTTCGGAGTAGCCGCTGTAGGGAAAGATGGCAATGAAAGTGTCGTTGTTTTTCCTTCTGGCGTGATGCGTTAGTATTCTGATTCCACTTATTGAGACTTTCCAAGTTTTAAAACTTGGAAAGTCTTATACTTCACTTAAAGATTTTTGGTAGTTAACTTTAAGCCTTTTTTCTAGCTGCTTTGCTTGAAAGTCATTGATGACATGTTTAAAGTACACATCATAAGCAAACCAAGATGACAGACCTAGCATCATTGTAAATATTACCCGTTTTATTATTTGCTTCATCCTTCTTTAATTAAAAAGTTGTTGCTATTTATAATGTAAAACTGAAAGGTTTTTACCACAGATAAATATATCACTACTTTTTATGATAGATTTATCTATCGCTACGATTAAAATCCACAATGAAATTCATCCATCCCGATAGGTGAGCCAGGAGGTACGTCTTGATGTGTATTGCTCTTGGTTTCCGCAGGATTTTTGATGCGATGAATCGCCATTTCTACATGTGCTTGATAAAGGCTATTGCTTGATTTTCCTTTCTCAGTTTCTAGCCATTTTTTTAAATCTTCCAGTGTTTTTTGGGTGATACTTCTTGTCTGCCAGCTTGCTGATTCATCTTGGGCAAGCATTATAAGATGTGTCAAAGAAGCTTGTTCTATACTTAATTGCACAGTAGCCTCCAAGCCTGAAAGTCTTTTAGATTTCCAAGTTTTATCCATGAGCATTGTCATTACTTCTTCTAAACCTAAGTTATTTTCACGGGCTTTGTATTCTACTAGTCTGTTGGCTCTTTGAGGGTGTAGTAATAGTTCAAACCCGTAACTTGCAAAGGCTTCTGCTGCTGTGATAGGGTCAAAAGACAAACCTGTTCGCCCATCAAATAATTCTCTATTACTGTCAAAACCCGCAGGACGAGGAGGAATTAACTTGATAATTCGCTCAGGTAAGGTTAAGTTTTCAGCAGAAATCCCTTCTAAAAGACTCTTTAAGGCTTGGATTTGCTCGTTCTTAGGGATGATTTGAGTAACTATTTGTCCATCACCTCGCATAGCATAGCTATAATTCATTCCTCCTATCATCTTCACAACTGACTCTATTTGATAGCGATGCAAGTGATAAACTGGTACCAAGACTTCTTCTAGCAATGCCATAGGCCTGCCAAAGGGTATATTATTTTCTGAAAACTGAGAAAGGGCTTTTTCTCTGACCTTGAGTAAATTGCTAAGTTCTGCACTTGCACTTTTACCATTGTCCCAAAGGTGAGCATAGGGGTGAAGTCCACCAGTAGCACGTGCATCTTGGTCGCTCATATAGAGATAGCCTTTTTCGATGGCATTTTGAATGATTTCTTGAAGTGCTTTTGCCTCATCTATCTGCTTGGGAAATTCTTGGTATCCGTAAGCAATCGTTACTTTATCCCATTCACCGATGCCTACAGCATAAGCATTACTAAGGTCAATATTGCCATTCTTATCTAATGTAAACTGCGGGTGAGGATAATCCATCACCGAAGCCCTATCATTGACACTAGCTGCAAAGTTGTGCATCAGGCCTATAGTATGACCTACTTCGTGAGCAGCCAACTGACGAATACGAGCAAGACTCATTTTGAGCATTTCGGGAGATATTTCTTTGCCTTCTTGGTAAGGAGCAAGCAAACCTTCTGCAATCATAAAGTCTTGGCGAATACGCAATGAACCCAAAGAAACGTGCCCTTTGATAATTTCGCCTGTGCGTGGGTCTCTGACAGATGCACCATAAGACCAGCCACGAGTAGAGCGATGTACCCACTGAATGACATTGTAACGAACGTCCATAGGGTCTGCGTCTGCCGGCAATACTTTTACCTGAAAAGCATCGATATACCCAGCCGCTTCAAAAGCTTGATTCCACCAACTAGCTCCTTCTATCAGTGCCGAGCGAATAGGCTCAGGAGTGCCATTGTCCACATAATAAATAATAGGCTTTACAGCTTCACTTCGAGCAGCTTCTGGATTTTTCTTTTGAAGGCGATGCTTGGCGATAAATTGCTTTAGCATAGGCTCAGAAACAGGCGTGGCATAATCATAATAGTCTAGGCTATAATACCCAGAGCGGCTATCAAACACACGTGGAGTATATTGATTATCAGGTAGTTCTACTAAGGAATGATGTTGTCTGAGTGTAATTGCTTCGGTAGAAGGCGTAACAGAAGCTACATAGCGTCCTGCATCTTGCCCACCTACGAAGGTAAGGGTAGCCTCAAATTCTGTATTTTTTGGGAAACTCTTGGTGCGAGGCTCATAGAGAGCAGAGCGTGAGGCTTCAAGTTTGTATGAACCTTGTTTATTTCTTAGGATAGTTTGGGCGACATTGTGTGCATCTCTCATCAAGAAGGCCGTAGCATCTACTAGCACTTTATCTCCTTCTGTGGCTTCTACTGCAAAGCCCCAAAGCACTGATTCGGCAAAAGACTGTCTGACTGCCTTGACTTCGGCTGCATCTTGGCTTACTGCCCTGTAGAGTTGATTGGGTTCTGTGAGCAATACCTTATTGCCTATTTTCTGAAAATAAACTACATGTTCACCTCCTAATTGTCCTCGGTCTAGCCCGATGTCATTAGAGCCTAAGCCAGTAGCCAATGAATGCACATATAAAAACTCACTATCCATTTTGTCTATTTCTAACCATATTTTACCTTCTTTTTCATCTAAATAGAAAGTAAAAAAGCCTGATTTCTTAGACATTCCCTGTGTCTTTTCAGAGATACTAGGCATTTTCTGGGCAAATAAGTAGCCTGAAAAGTTCCACAATAAGAAACTTAGTAAGATGTATTTTTTTATCATAATTCTCTAATTTTTTTTTAAGGGTCAAGTTAGCAAATTAAAATAGAAATATAAAATCAAAGGTTGGTTTGTATATCTGAGTGCAAAGATACACAGAGCTTTTCCTCGTACTCTGTCAATAGTTGAGAAGATAGTTTGGCTTTCAGACTTAAATGTGCCCATAAAATAGTAGATAGATGTAAAACCAAAAAAATGTTTAGAAAGCACTCAAGCCTCCTAAACATTTTTATAATGACACATACAAGTAAATAACTAGCCTTTCACCTTAATAGCAACTTCTATGGTGAAGTCTTCTATCTCAAAACTTTGTAGAGAAGCGATGCTTTCTACAAAATCTAACTGAAGTGCTTGGGTCTCTTGTTGGATATAGTCTTTATGAGCAAGAATAGCATCTTTCATAATAGCATCACTTGCTTTGATTTCTACCAATATCTTATCTTGTACTTCTAAACCAGAATCTTTACGAAGATTTTGAAGGCGATTGACGAAGTCTCTTGCTAATCCTTCTTGGCGAAGAGTTTCATCTATTTCTAAATCTAATGCTACTGTTAGACCGTTTTCACTTGCTACAGAGAAACCTTCTACTTGCTCAGATTGGATAAGAATATCTTCCAAGAGAATTTCATATCCTCCTTTTTCTAGCTTTTGAGTGCGTTCTATTTCGGCTATCTCAGCTTTGTCTAGTGTATCAATAATGGCTACTACTTGCTTGACTTCTTTCTTGTATTTTGCTCCTAAAGTCTTGAAATTAGCTTTGACGCTTTTGACTACCAAGCCTGAATCATCTCCTACAAGTTCTAGCTCTTTGGCATTGATTTCGGATAGAATCAAATCTCTAACTGCATCTATTTGATTGCGAGTTGTTTCTTCTAAGACAGGAATCAAGATTTTTTTAAGAGGCTGACGCACGCGTACTTTGGCTTCTTTGCGAAGTGCGTGGGCAAGGGAAGAGATACGCTGTGCCAAATCCATACGAGTTTCCAAATCTTTATCCATTTGCTCAGGGTTCGCCTTCGGGAAAGCAGCCAAATGGACTGATTCATAAGGTGATTTTTTGCTTACCTCATTCAAATCTCTATACAATCGCTCAGAATAAAAAGGAGCAATCGGGGACATAAGGATGGCTAAGTTTTCCAAACAAGCATACAACGTCTGATAGGCAGAGATTTTATCTTGAGTATATTCACTCTTCCAAAAACGCTTGCGATTCAGACGCACATACCAGTTACTCATATCATTGCTTGTGAAATCTTGAATCAAGCGAGCAGCTCTGGTAGGTTCATAATCTTCGTAAGCATCTTCCACAGCCTGCTTTAAGCTATTAAGTTTGGAGATAATCCAACGGTCGCTTTCTGGACGGTCTGCCATCGGGATTTCTTCTTGCTCATAGTGGAATCCATCTAAATTAGTATAAAGAGCAAAGAATGAATAAGTATTTCTGAGCGTACCGAAGAATCTACGCTGAACTTCTTCTATTTTATCAGATTTTTGTTCTTTTCCTTCTTCTAATTCCTCAGGAGTTGTCCAGCTAAAACGGAGGTTATCCCAAGGATTGGCATTGGCAATCATATACCAGCGAGTGGCATCTGCCCCGTATTTATTCATCACAAAGAAAGGATCTACGGCATTGCCCAATCGCTTAGACATTTTACGTCCTTCGGCATCTAATACAAGCCCTGTAGAAACTACATTGCGAAAAGCCACCGAATCAAACAACATCCCTGAGATGGCATGCAAGGTAAAGAACCAACCTCTTGTCTGATCTACTCCTTCAGAGATAAAATCAGCAGGGAAAGCATTCTGAAAATTTTCTTCCTTCTCAAATGGATAGTGCCACTGTGCATAAGGCATAGCACCTGAGTCAAACCAAACATCTATCAGGTCAGCTTCACGTTGCATAGGCTTGCCACTTGGCGACACTAAGATGATTTCATCTACATAAGGTCGGTGTAAATCAAATACATTGGGAGAGAAAAAAGCATCAATTACCTTAGAATCTATGACTTTTCCATCCTTGTCTTTTTTGAGTTCGCTTATTACCTCATGTGCTCCGATAGGATTTTCTGTCATCAAGCCAGCTTCTTTAGCTTTTTCTATCTCCTCATAAAGCTCATAGACAGAGCCAATACAGATTTCTTCTGTGCCATCTTCTGTACGCCAGATAGGGAGCGGAATTCCCCAATAACGCTGACGAGATAAATTCCAATCTACTAGATTTTCCAGCCAGTTTCCAAAACGACCTTCTCCTGTGGCTGCAGGTTTCCAGTTGATTTGTTTGTTGAGCTCCACGAGTTTATCTTTAACTGCAGTGGTTTTCACAAACCAAGAATCAATTGGATAGTATAAGATAGGCTTATCTGTTCTCCAGCAATGAGGATAGGAGTGAAGGTATTTTTCTACTTTAAAAGCTTTGTTGTCTTCTTTGAGCTTAATGGCAATCAATACATCTGTAGATTTATACTCAGGGTCAGTCAGTACAATATCTTCTTCATATTCAGACTTGACATACATGCCTGCAAAATCTGTAACTTCTTTGACAAATCTTCCTTGTTTATCTACAAGGGGAACTTCGTGTCCATTTTCATCTAAGACCATGACAGACGGTACGCCATTCTGCTGTGTTACACGAAAGTCATCCGCACCAAATACAGAAGCTGTATGCACAACGCCTGTACCATCTTCGGTAGTTACGAAATCACCTAGAATGACTCTGAAGGCATCTTTTTCTAAGTTTTCATTCGTTACATAAGGCATCAATTGCTCATAGCGAATCTCTATCAATTCTTTTCCTGAAAATTCTTTGGCGATGCAGTAAGGAATCAATTTAGCTCCTGGCTCATACTCTTCCATTTTTAGCTCTTGAGCTTTGGGAGAAAAGTGTGCCGACACTAAGTCTTTCGCAAGTACTACCGAAACAGGCTTGAAAGTATAAGGGTTAAAAGTTTGAACTTTAACGTAGGTGATTTTTTGACCTATTGCCAATGCACAGTTAGAAGGCAAGGTCCAAGGGGTAGTCGTCCAAGCTAAGATACGCACATCTTCGTCTTCACTTTCAAATAAAAAGGCTGATTTTTCATTGCGTTTCACCTTAAACTGTGCTGTGATAGAAGTATCAGATACATCACGGTAAGTGCCAGGCTGATTTAGTTCATGAGAACTCAGACCTGTACCTGCTTTGGGTGAGTAGGGCTGTACGGTATAGCCTTTGTACAATAAATCTTTGTTGTAGAGTTTTTTGAGTAAGTTCCAGACAGATTCTATATAATCATTGTGATAGGTTACATAAGGATGCTTCATATCCACCCAATAGCCCATTTGCTCAGTGAGCTTTGTCCAAGTATCGGTATATCGCATGACCGTTTCACGGCATTTGCGGTTATATTCTTCTATACTGATTTTGACTCCGATATCATCTTTGGTGATTCCTAGTTCTTTTTCTACACTTAGCTCAACAGGCAGACCGTGTGTATCCCAGCCTGCTTTTCTCTTGACTTGGTAGCCCTTGAGGGTTTTATAACGGCAAAAAATATCCTTAATCGTGCGAGCCATGACGTGGTGAATCCCTGGCATTCCGTTGGCAGAGGGAGGCCCTTCATAAAAAGTGAAAGACTGATTGCCTTCACGAAGATTGATAGATTTCTCAAAAACTTTAGCTTCTTCCCAAAAATCAAGGATTTCTTTTTCTTGATTTGGGATATTGGTATCTTTGTATTCTGGATATTTTTTCACGATTTAAAAAGTATTTTTTGACTTAGCAAATGAATCAGTCTGCAAAGTTAAATAAAATTTAAGAAATCGGGATGTAGAAGTAGGGAGAGATGCTTGTTTTTTTAGGATGAGCTGGTTTATAATAATAGAATTTGTAAATTTTGGGAAAGAGAGAATGAATTTAGAACCTAGTAAAAATGAATTCAGCTATCATAAAACACATAGATGAATTGTCAATAATTTGCCAAAAACATAGTGTGAATCATCTATATGTGTTTGGTTCAGTATTAGCCAATCGATTTAATGCTCAAAATGATTTAGACTTTTTAGTAGAATTTGATGAGCCTGATAATCCAGTAACCTTTGGCTTACTCTTAATCAAATTTGAAAAAGAATTAGAAACGCTTTTTGATAGAGAGATTGATGCAGTACTTAGTAGGTATATTAATGATCCCTTTTCCAAAAAAATAGACCAAACTAAAGTGTTAATCTATGATCAACGAGGCAAAAAAATCTTTGCTTGACATTAAAAATGCTATTGAAAACATATTTCTGTTTATTAGAGTTTCTTAGATTTAGCCTCTTTCACTAGCTTGTATTTTGCATTTTGAGCATTGATATGTTCGTAGTTTCCTTTTCCTTTTTGAGATAAAAGCCTTAAAATCTCATATTCTTTTTCATCATTTCCAAAGCTGAAAATAGAGAGTGTGATATCTTCTTTTGCATTTCCGTCTATTAGTTCGTATGTTTTTAAGGTCATTGGGAATTCACCATCAGTAGCCATGACGATTCGGTTATTGCCCTCTTTTTTGAAGTTTTTTTGAGCAGTTTTATAGGCTTCTTGTAGTCCTTTTTCTCCGTCTGTTTCTCCTGATGATTTTAGGTTATTAATCTCATCCATGATTCGCTCTTTCTCGATGGCAGAAACTCCTTTGAGGATGGTTTTTGCATTGCCTGAATAGGTTACTATTGAAATTTGATCTTCTGGACGCATAATGTCTAGCAAATATTGAAGAGATTTTTTGAGCAAAGGAAGTTTATTGCCTGAATTCATAGAGGCGGAGACATCGAGCAGTAGCACTAGATTATTATGTGCATATCCATCCATATTTTTAATGAAATCTTCTTGATTTTCATCTTTGGAGGGATTATTAGGTTTGTTTTCTTTGGAAGGGGTATTTTGAGTTTGTGGAGTGGGTGATTGATTAGGCTTGTTTTCTTTGGGCTGGGCTGGTTTAAATACAAAAAACTCAGGTTGAGTAATGTTTTTTAAAAGTGGCTCTTCTGACAAAGTTGTAAATTTATTGTAATCATTAATCATCTCATTATAAGGGTAAATATAGTCTTGATAAGGTTCTCTATGTTTGGCGATTTTATCTATTTCATTGGCTCTGTCCATAAATAATTTAGAAGAATTGGGTAAATCTTCATAAGGATTATAAGGGCATAAACCATTGTAGCGTCCGATGCGGTTAATTCCTTTCATATTGTCATATTCATTGCTGATAATTGTTCTAATTTGCTCATTTAGCTGTGTGAGGGTTTCATTTTTGGGTCGGGAAGTGGTGTCTGATTTAAAATATTTTTTCACATCATATAATATATCTCTGCTCAAATCTACTGCTCTAAGCAAGGCTTTCCCAGATTTTTGCCAAGAAGAGTTTACATTGGGGATTTTATAGGATTCATAGACTTTTCTGATGTCTTGATAGAGTCTTTCTTTCTTGGTGTCTAATATCTCAAATAACTCCTCATATCGCTTCAAAATCTCCTCCGCACGCTGTGTATTGTCTTTTTTGTACTGTTCTTTGCCTGTGTAATCGTGTATTTCAGCCATTAACTCATCCATTTCTTTGAGTATATTAAGAATGACTTGGGCTTGGTCATTAAGAGAGGATTGATAACTAGCAGGGATAAATTTACTCTCATTGGTAGCTTTTTCAAATTCTGAGAGAGGAATTTTATACTCTGTCATATAAAAAGTAAGCTTTCCCTTGCCTTCATAAGAAGTCAGGTCTTTGTAGCGATTGGCACTACTATTAAAACTTTTTAATTGAGAAATAAAGGTTCTATTATTCTGAATCACTTGATTGATAAAATCTAAATAATTACCCAATGCAATGAAGGTGTTTTGAGAAATAGGCGTAGTCTGTTTTGAGATATTTAAACTTTGATAAGGAATATCCTCGAAAGATTTCACTTTGATGCTTGCTTCCTTAATTGCTGTCTTAAACTCAAAAACAGGTGAAAACTTAGCTTGGTAAAGCAGATAAGCACCATTCTGACTGCTGTAATTTACAAAATTATTATAAAAAGATACTAGGCAATTATTATAGTAATTCAACAAATTAGTATAAACATAATTGCTGTGTTCATCAGATTGCTGTGCGAGTCTGGTATAATCATCAATGGCACTTCGTTTGCTTTTTTGTAATTCTTCTAGACAGTCCATCAAAGAATTTACCTGAGTATTGGCAGGATAAGTCAAAGCGGATTTGGTATAATTCCGTAGAGCATCTTCATTTACTTTTACATTTTGATTAATGTTTTCTATAACCCAACCTGTATGATTTTCAGCATTAAAGTTATAAGTCCAGCTTTTGAGTAGTTTGTTTTCACGGCTTAGGATACTTTCTAATTCTTTCTCAGTTTTGAGGTATGGATTTGCGGTGTTAGAAGGCTGAGATTGGCGATAAGTCTGATAAGTTTCTTGGGCAAAATCTTCTTGTAACTGTCTAAAATCTCTAAATAAAGCATTAAAATTTTGTAGTAATTGATTGATTTTTTCAAAATTGTCTTTTTCGTAGTCTTTCAGTCTAATAGATAATTCTATTTCCTTGGCTTGCTTATCCATTTCTTGTAGTTTTTCCCATAATTTTTGTGTTTTGGTATTCAATGCAGAGAAATTTCCTTTCAAAGCTGTTTCATAATAATAGGTCTCTAACTGCTTACTGCACTGATAAGAAGTGTAATAACGCATACTAGGAGAGTTTTTAGCAGTTTGGTATTTCTGGACATCTTGATGAACACCTTGCAAACACTTCATCATAGGAGTAATATAACTCACAGATTCATTGATAAAAACAATGTAATTATTCAAAGATTTCTGATTGGCAACGCTAATAGATTGAGCTGTTGAAGAGAGAGCTATCAATAAAGCAAAAAATGATATAAAGTAACGCATACATTAATAGTTTAGTGAGATTAAATTTTATTTTGAAGGTACGAAATTTTATCCAATTAAAAAAGTATTAAAACGCTAAATATAAGTAGGAGGGAAGGGTTTATGAAAAGTGGGAGGAAGAGTAAATTTTTTGAATCATCATTTTGAATGTTTGCTAGTTTGTTTGATACTATTTATAAGGGTGAAGATGGAGAGGATTTTCTTGCTAATCCGAAAATGTCTGAATTAGGATTTGTAAGATTTTAGGATGGAGAGGGTTTCTCTTGCTAATCCGAAAATGTCTGAATCAGGATTTGTAGGATTTTAGGATGGAGAGGATTTCTCTTGCTAATCCGAAAATGTCTGAATCAGGATTTGTGGGATTTTAAGATGGAGAGGATTTTCTTGCTAATCCGAAAATGTCTGAATCAGGATTTGTGGGATTTTAAGATGGAGAGGATTTTCTTGCTAATCCGAAAATGTCTGAATCAGGATTTGTGGGATTTTA
>JBBRUH010000145.1:0-11888 GCA_038248005.1 Cytophagales bacterium
ACTAAGAAAAAAATGAATCAATACTTTTTTTATAATTTTCAAAAAATATGCTTACTTATCTTTCTATCCTACTTATTTGTAAAGCTTTTGGTATCAAACCAAATTTTTTACCTAAGCCCAACTTCAAACTAAACCTCCAAACGCTCCGCAACTGCTTCCAATCATCTTCTTCTACCAAACTCATAGAATCTTAGTAAGTAACTTGTGAATATACGAGCAATGATTACAGATTTTATCTTCTTTTAAAAATCTTTTTTTAGTAAGTGGCTAAATGCTTAGTTTTGTGTTTTATGAAATTAAGCCCAAAAGTCCATGATAAGTATTGAAACTCATACACTCCCTACCTCCAAATTACACGGTTATTTGCTTGGAGCGATTGCCCCACGTCCCATTGCTTTTGTAAGCACCGTAGATGCTGAGGGAAATGTAAATCTTAGTCCCTACAGTTTTTTCAATGTATTTGGTTCTAATCCTCCTACACTTATTTTTTCACCTTCTAGGCGTGTGAGAGACAATACCATCAAACATACCTTAGAAAATCTCCGAGAAGTACCCGAAGTAGTAATTAATATAGCCAATTACTCTATGGTGGAGCAAATGTCATTGTCAAGCACTGAATATGACAAAGGAGTCAATGAGTTTGTCAAAGCAGGTTTCACAGAAGCTGAATCTATGTGTATCAGACCTCCAAGAGTAGCCGAAGCTCCTGCTGCCTTTGAGTGCAAAGTAAAGCAGATTATAGAAACAGGACAAAAGGGAGGAGCAGGTAACTTGGTGATATGTGAGGTATTGGTAGTGCATATTCAAGAAAGTATTTTGGATGAAGCAGGTAATATTGACCCTTTCAAATTAGATGCAGTTGCCAGAATGGGTGGTAATTGGTATTGTAGAGCACAGGGAGATGCTATTTTTGAGGTAGAAAAACCCAATAGCAAAAAGGGAATAGGAGTAGATATGATTCCTGAAGAAATTCGCCTTAGTGAAGTACTAACTGGAAATGACCTCGGAAAGCTTGGCAACGTGGAAGCCATCCCAAGTAAAGAGGAGATAGAAGACTTTAAAAAATCTATTGAAATTCAGACGATTATGAAAGAATTTCCTGAGAAATCACCTGCTCAAACCCAGGCTTTGCACCTACTGGCACATCAGTTTTTGCAACAGAATCAAGTAATGGATGCTTGGAAAACACTTCTTCAAAATAGCATATAGACCCACTAATAAAATGAAAAAAGATGTTATCTTCCTTGCAGTATTTTATCTGAGTTTGATTATGAGTGGATTGTATTTTTACTTTTTTGTGAAAATCAATGAGATGCCTATCCAGACTTACTATTTCTATCATGTAATATTAGGTCTTGGATGGCTATTGATAGCTGGCTTGACTAATTATTTACTCTGGAAAATGTATCAAAGGTCATTTGGAGCAATGGATAGCCGCCAAAAGCGAAGCATTGGTGTAAGCGTGATTGTAATGGCTTTGGGAGCTTATTTAGTGATAATGAGCATCACAAAGCTCATCTAAAAGAAATGGATGTAGTTGCCTGTTCAGATACAGGCAACAATATTAAGCCTTAATTTTCAGAATAGCCTCTTCCAGCGTTAGTAGTTCTTGATTTCCTTCTAACATATTTTTGAGAGTTATTTTTCCTGCTTGTATTTCCTCTTCTCCTGCAAGTATTACATAAGGAATGTTCTTGCGGTTGGCGTAGTTCATTTGTTTTTTGAGTTTGCTAGAGTCAGGGTAGATTTCACAGCGAATATCTGCTTCTCTGAACTTGGCAACCATTGGCAAAAGATATTTTTGAGCAACCTCATCAAAATTAGTAAACATCACTTGGGTAGTGCTTAATGTGTTTTCTTCTGGAAAAACATTTAGCTCTTCCATCACATCATAGATTCTATCTACTCCGAAAGAAAAACCTACTCCTGAGGTATCAGGCATTCCAAAAGCACCTGTGAGGTCATCATATCGTCCACCTCCTGAGATGCTCCCAATAGAAACATTCAATGCTTTTACTTCAAAAATAGCTCCTGTATAATAGCTCAAACCTCTAGCCAGATTTTGGTCAAAGTCAATATGTAAGGTTTCTATACAATCATCTTTTTGAGTGATTTGTTTGAGTAGTTGTATCACCTCGCCTAATTCTGCAAGACCTTTCTGACCTATTTCAGAAGAAGCAAATATTTGTTTTAAAAAAATAATCTTCTCTGAATAGCTCCCATTAAGTGCAATGACAGGGCTAATTTTTTTAAGGGCTGTATCATTAAAACCTCTTTGGCTGAGTTCTTCTAATACTTTTTCTTCTCCTATTTTATCTAATTTATCTATGGCAACACACATATCACTTACTCTATCAGGGTAGCCTAAGTACTCGGCAATGCCTGAAAGAATTTTACGATTATTGATTTTTAGAGCAAAATTCTGAATGCCTAATTTGCCCAATACTTCATTTATCATCAAAACAATCTCAGCTTCACAAATCAAAGAGTCTGTACCTACCACATCGGCATCGCACTGATAAAACTCTCTGTATCTACCTCTTTGTGGGCGGTCTCCTCTCCATACGGGCTGAATCTGATAGCGTTTGAAGGGAAAACTAATGACACCTCTGTTCATAGTTACGAAGCGAGCAAAAGGTACGGTAAGGTCATAACGAAGTGCTTTTTCTGAGATTTTGGGGATAAGAGTTTTGTAATCTTCCTTGTCTTCGGCTGTGGTTTCACTTAAGAAATCACCAGAATTTAAAATTTTAAAAATCAATTGATCTCCTTCCTCTCCATACTTACCCGTAAGCACCTCTAGGTTTTCCATAGAAGGAGTTTCTAAAGGCTGAAACCCAAATTTCTCAAATACAACACGGATAGTATTTAGAATATAATTTCGTTTGACCATTACTTCTGGTGCGAAATCTCTTGTTCCTTTGGGTAAGCTTGGCTTTTGCATTGATTTTATATCTTGATAAGTTTCATTCTCATTTATAAGAATTGCAAAATTAGGACATTATCACTAAAAAAGCCTTATTGCTTTTTATTTTTAACTTGTAGTTTGTATCGAAAAGCTTTAACTTTGCACAAAAATCTCAAAAATATAATTAAAATGGCTGTAACAAGATTAGAACGTAAGGGAAAAAGGAATAAAGCAATTGCCAAAAATAAAATTGCTCATGTCAAACATTTGAACTGGAAGCCAGTAATCAAGCAAGTAGATATAGAAGCTATCAAAGCAGAGTTTGCTGCTAAAAGCAAAGAAAAGAAAGCTGAAAGTGCAGAATAACTCAATTTATTTTTCTTGTGTGCATTAAGTATTGACAGGTGAAGTTTAGGTGCTTCACCTTTTTTTATACTATATAAAATCTAACAAACTATTATTTTTCAACTCAAAAAAACAATTTAGAAGTGATTCTAAAAATATTTTGTGAAGTAAAATGCTAAATTTCTTTTTTATCGTTATAATTTTTACTAATATTGGTACACTAAAATAAATGACTTCCAATGAATGAAAGTTATTTCCACTAACCAGAGATTATAATTACCGTATGCATTTTTCCTTGAAAAATAAGCTTACACTTAATTTTTTGCTTGCTCTTAGCCTAGTAGCCGTCATCTCACTTACTAGCTATTGGCTTACACGCCAAGCACTGCAAGCAAAAGCCCATGATGCTCGAGTAATCAACATCTCAGGGCAACAAAGCACACTTAGCCAGCATATAGTGAAGGATGCGCTACAGTTTACAAGACTCAAGGATTCCAAAGCAAAGAAACAAATTCAAGAAGAACTCAATGAATTGCTCAACTCTTGGCAGCTTTTTCATGACGCTCTGCAAGAAGGAGATATCAATCTAGGGCTAGTCAAAAATACCGAACCTAAAATCATCTTACTTTTTGATGAGATGAACCCTCATTTTAGAAAAATCAGGAACTTTGCACGTAAATTTACTGAAATCAACCCTGAGTCTTCGGATACACTTCTCGTTAATGAAGCCGAGGCTTGGCTAGATACTATCTTGGTGCATGAAGAAAAATACCTCAAACTTACCAATGAGATTACAATAGAATATGACCAAGATGTGAATCATCGCCTTTCACAGATTCAACAAATACAAGATTATTTGCTGGTCACTTTTTTGATTTTGGTAGTGTTAGAGTGGATTTTTATTTTTAGACCCACGCGCCAAGTTACTCTCAAATATCTGGGTGAACTCCGTAGTAAACAAGAAGAAACAGTAGAACTCTACGAAAACCTTAAAAACTCGGAAGAACAAGTAAAAATCAAGAATGAAGAATTGAGTGCTTCAGAAGAAGAGATTCGACAAAATATGGAAGAGTTGGAAACAACCAATGATAATTTACAAAAAAATGCAGAAGAACTCCGTCAAAAAAATGAGATCCTAAAAGAAGCTACAGAACTCCTAGACTTTAAAAATAAACAAATACGCAAACAAAGAGATCAACTCTTTAGCCAAAGCGAGCAACTAGAAGTTCGGAATAGAAATATTACCAATAGTATCCGATATGCCAAGCGAATCCAAGAAGCTATCCTACCTACACCCGAAGAGGTAGAAACCCATTTTGATGATGCCTTTGTGTTTTTTAGACCACGAGATATTGTGAGTGGTGATTTTTATTGGTTTAATGAAAAAGAAGATGGGCAAAAAATACTCATGGCTGCTGACTGCACGGGTCACGGCGTACCAGGTGCTTTGATGACTATGATAGGCAACTCACTCATCAATGAAATCGTCAATGGCAAAAATATCACTGAGCCTAGTGATATTTTGTTAAACCTTGACCAACAGCTTATTGATATGCTCCAGCGCAGAAGCAGTGATAAACCCATCCATGATGGTATGGATATGGCAGTTTTGAATATTGACCTTAAAAATTGTACACTTAAATACGCAGCTGCACACAATCCTCTTTATTTCATAAAAAATGGTGAGATTGATAAAGTTCGTGGTTCTAAATTTCCAGTAGGCAGCTCTCAATATAAAGAAGACAAATTCTATGAGCAACACGAAATCAAAGCTCAACCTGGTGATACATTCTATATCTTTACAGATGGTTTTCAAGATCAATATAGTGAAAAACACGCCCGAAAATATATGAGTAAGCGTTTTCGTAATTATCTTTTGATGATTAGTCACTTACCCATGCAAATCCAAAAACAAAAACTTGCACAAGAATTTGATGATTGGTGTGGTACAGGTTCACAAACAGATGATATCTTGGTAATAGGTTTTAAATTTTAATTAAAATCAGTTTTACTCAGAGACACACCTCAGTATTAAGTTTTTCAAAGTAAATAGATTCATGAAAAATAAGAGAAAAATGGATAAAATGATAAAATATCTTGGGTTCTGTTTCTTCTTATTGATAGTAGAAAATATGAGCCCAGTTTTTGCCCAAAACCGAACCAATTTACTCAAAGGGCAAGTCTTAGAAAATCTAACTAGAGGAGATGGTAAAAATATAGATGTAGCAGTTTCAAGGGCATTAATCATCATACCTGATTATATGACTCAGCCTGTAAGAACAAATGAAAATGGCTTTTTTGAACTTAAACTAGACCGTACTCTCCATAAAGGAGATAGCTTTACTCTTAAAATTGAAAAAAATAACTATGGAGTAGTATCTGATAAAAATAGTTTAAAGATTATCAATGGAATTAACCTAACTAATAGTGCTGACTTGAATCTACTCAGCCTTAAGATATACATGACCAAGTTACCTCGCTCTAGCAAAGATACAGACACAGAAGGTGCTAGGGTAGCTTTAAGTGGATATATTACCTTCAGAGATGAAATATTAGAAGATGTCAATATAAAAATAAAAGGAGTAGATGATGTTTATGACAATACCAATGAACAAGGTTTTTTTGAAATTTATCTCCCTAGTGATAATTTTAGACCACAGGAAACCTTCACTCTAGTATTACAAAAAGATGGCAGACTTGAAGAAATCAAATTTAAAGATTTAAGAGATTTTCAGACACACCCTTTTATATCATTTGATACTTACTTACCTTCCAAACAAAAAGAAAATACAGCCAATAAAAATAATCCCGAAACTGATAAAAATAAACCTAATAATACTAAATCATCTGCTCTCATTGCACAGAATCAAAACCTTGAAAAGGATTTTCGTAGATTTATTGATAATCTTGATAAAATCGACCTCAGAGGACTTACCTCCAATGAAATTCAGATTCTAAAAGATAGCCTTAATATTTATGCTGATTATATCTCAGACATCTCTGAGCAAAATCAAAACTTAACTCAAAAATCTGATCAGTATGTAACTTTACTCGAGAAAACCCGAGCTCAACAGCAAAAACTGATGGAAACTGAGAAAGAACTCATCAGAGTAGAACTAGAAAATCAAAATAAAACCAATGTAATTATCTCATTATCAGCCATTTTAATGATATTATCAGGATGGATTTATTACTACTTCTATGTCAATAGAAAAATTAAGATTCAAACCGAAGAACTCAACAAACGTCATAGATTTATTGATTTCCTTTTACAGGAGCTGAATCACAGGGTTACCAATAATCTACAGGTAATCTCAAGTATGCTTCGCCGTAAAATTCGCCGTCTTTCTGATGAAAACTCTAAACTTGCCCTCAAAGAAATCAACAAAAGAGTCATGGACATTTCAGCGATTCATCTCGGACTTTATAGCCAAAATGATAGCCGACCCATCAACCTAAAACATTATATCCGCAACATCACCAATACCCTTGAAAAGCTTTATACCTTTGAGCAGAGCCCTGTCAAAATCACCATCAATGCTCCCAATATTGAAATGGCACACAAAGACGCTGTGTTTTTTGGATTGATTATCAATGAGTTAGTAACCAATGCTATGAAATATGCTTTTCAAAATGAAGAATCACCTGAACTATGGATAGAAGTCATCAAGAAAAATAATAATCAATATATGATGCAGGTGCGAGACAATGGCAAAGGTGTGCCTGATGATTTTGATTTGGAAAAAGCTAAATCTTCTGGCTTAAAACTGGTCAATCTCATCACACAAATGCTAGATGGCACTTTTAAGATGAAAAATGAACAAGGTTCTAAATTTGATATGACTTTGCGATTTAGCTAAAAATAATAAGCCCTAAATACTTATGAAGCAGGTAAACTAGGTGAATATTTCACAGGCTTATACATCGGAATTGTGATGATTTCAGTATTTGGCTTTATGCTGTACCAAGCCTATCAGCGACTAAGTTATTTACCTAAAATGAAGTGAGGGAGATATGAGTTATAAGTGATGGGTTATGAGTTTGTAAGTATCTGATAATGAAAATCTTACTCTATTCCTTGGTTCGTGTCTTCACGAACCAATATTAATGAGGTAAGCAAGAAATAAAAAACGGCAAACATTTTTGAGTAAATGTCTGCCGTTTTTTTATGCTTCGAGCATCTTTATAAAATCATCTTCAGAGATAATCTTGACTTCAAATTTCTCAGCTTTTTCTAGTTTAGCAGGACCCATTTTATCGCCAGCCACTAAAAAATCTAGCTTTTTGGAGATAGAAGAAACTACTTTACCGCCATTGGCTTCTATCTTGAGTTTGAGTTCATCTCTGCTAAACTGATTAAATACTCCCGAGATTACAAAGGTTTTTCCCTCTAATTGAGTACCTTCTTGAAGGCTTCCATCTTCTTCTTGTTCAAAAGAAAGCCCTGCTTGTTGGAGTTTTGCCACGAAAGCCAAGTTATCTGCACCCTGAAAATACTCTATAATGCTTTGAGCGATTCTCTCTCCGATATCTTCTATTTCTACCAATTCTTCAAGGCTTGCTTTTTGGATATTATCTAAGGTTTTGAGTGATTTTACCAATTTCTTAGCCACTGTCTCTCCCACAAATCTAATCCCAAGAGCAAAAAGTACTTTTTCAAAAGTCTGTTCCTTACTCTTCTCTACACCCTCTATTAGATTTTTAGCAGATTTGGGCTGCATGCTTCTTTTACTGAATTCACCCTTTTTTTCAGAGTAGCTTTCAAACTCAAGCCCTAAGACCTCCTCATATTTTAAAAAATATAAATCAGCAGCATCTTGAATTTTATTGGTTTTGAGCAAGCCATTGATGGTTTCACCTCCAAGTGAGTCTATGTTCATTGCTTTTTTAGAAACAAAATGCTCTATTCGCCCACTGATTTGTGGAGGGCAGCCTTTAATATTAGGGCAGAAATGTACTGCTTCCCCTTCTTTTCTGAGAAGTGGAGTACCACATTCAGGGCAATCAGTAGGATAGGTTAAAGCTTGACTATTAGCAGAACGAGCGGTCAAATCTACCCCTGTAACTTTAGGAATAATTTCTCCTCCTTTTTCTACAAAAACCATATCTCCTACTCTTACATCTAATCGCTCTATCTCATTGGCATTGTGTAGAGAGGCTCTTTTGACTGTAGTGCCTGCTAACTGCACAGGGTCTAGCTCCGCTACAGGCGTAACTGCTCCTGTTCTGCCTACTTGATAAGTAATATCGAGTAAGCGAGTAGCTACATTTTCGGCTTTGTATTTATAAGCTATAGCCCATCTTGGGCTTTTGGAAGTAAATCCTAATACTTCTTGCTGTCTATAATTATTGACCTTAATCACCACTCCGTCAGTCTCCAGAGGCAAGGTTTTCCTTTTATTATCCCAATGAGCGATGTATGATAGTACTTCCTCGATGCTTTGGCATTTTTGATAAGTAGGTGAGATATTGAAGCCCCAGCTTTCCAGAGTTTTGATAGCCTCCTCGTGTGTGCCAAAGGGGAGATTTTCACCCAATAAATAATAAGCATAAACATCAAGTTTACGGCGAGCTACTTCTGAAGAATCCTGCAACTTGAGCGTACCTGAGGCAGTATTCCGTGGGTTTGCATAGAGTTCTTTACCTTCTTCTTCACGCTCTTGGTTGAGTTGTTGAAAAACAGCATTGGGCATAAAAATCTCTCCTCTCACCTCAAATTGAGTAGGTAATTCGGGGGCTGACACATGCAGTGGGATGCTTCGAATGGTCTTTACATTGGCAGTGATTTCATCTCCTTGTGTGCCATCTCCTCTGGTAATGCCTTGCTTCAATATACCTTGCTCATAACGCAAGCTGATAGAAACGCCATCAAATTTTAGCTCGCAGAGATAGTTTAAATCAGCTAACTCAAAACCCTCATCTTCTAGAATTTTTTTTACTCTTTTATCAAACTCTCTCAAGTCTTCTTCTGAGTAAGTATTGCCTAGCGAAAGCATAGGATACTGATGCTTAATAGTAGGGAAATTTTTGGTAAAAGTACCTCCTACACGCTGCGAAGGGGAATCTTCTTTTTTTAAATCTGGATAAGTTTCTTCTAGTTGTATAAGTTCGTTAAGGAGTCTATCAAATTCCAAATCAGAGATTTCTGAAGTGTCTTCTTGATAGTATTTTTGATTGTAATAGTCGACTTTTTCTAAAAGTTCCCTAATGCGATTCTCTGCTTCTTTGAAATTCATGGATAGAGTGAGTTTATTTAACACAAAATTAATCTTGGAACGCTATTATAAAACTTTTTTTACTTATTTTTGATTTTCACTAAATGTATGAAATTTGTGGGATATTCAAAAAATGATATTTTTTTTAATCTTTATCCTACAAATTAAGCTCAAAATCTAATTAAATAATCCAAAAATTCTATTTCTTGGGCGAAGATGTCAACAAAATTAACTCTAAACCCAAAAAATATCTAAAAAATTACATTTTAACTTAAAAATTTTTACCTTTGGGGTATCAAGTTCCACTTTATGAATCTGAGATCTACTAAATCATTCAAAACATGAAAGAATCTAGACTGTTTATTGTAATTTTATTATTTTTATTTTCCTCTCTGACTGTTCAAGGTCAAGCATCACGCCAAGAGAACTATTGGTCTGTTGGAGTTTCTTTGAATGCTTTTAATTATTATGGAGACCTTGCTCCATTACCGAAAAATATTAGCTCTGATATCAAGTTCACAAAACCCAATATCGGTATAGAAGCGAGTAAAAAACTTGGTGCAAGATTTTCAATTAGAGGAGCTTTTTCTTATGGTCGTTTGAAAGGAGATGATTATGAATCAGCTGACCCAGCCAAAGAAGAATCAATAGGCAGATATGGACGTAACCTTCAATTTAGAAATGATATTTTTGAACTTTCAGCAATCATGATGTATGAGTTTTTACCTAGTAGAGGTCGTTTTTATCGTCGTCGCTATGTTTCTCCTTATATATTTGCTGGTATTGCAGGTTTTTATCATAATCCAAAGGGTAAAGTTGCAGAAGATTTTAATGGGCCAGAAGCTGGTCAATGGATAGCATTACGCCCCCTAAATACAGAAGGACAAGGATTGACTCGCACAGGTGCTGGAACTCTTGCCAATGACCCTCAATTTGGAACTTCTTATGCAAAGCAATACTCTCTTATCCAAGCAACAGTGCCAGTAGGTGCGGGTGTGAAATTTAGAATCAGTGATCGTTTAGATTTAGGAGTAGAGATTGGGTTTAGAATCTTATTCTTTGACCATATAGATGATGTAGGAGGTAAACACCCTGATTTGAGAGATTTAGGAAGTGATTTAGCACGTGCAATGTCTAACCGTTCAGGTGAACCAGTAGCGGTAATAAGTGGAGATCAAAGAGCAATTACAGGTAATTCATCACTAGGTAGTATCGTAAATACGGGTGGTATCAACTTCGGTAACGGAGAATATGACATTGCTACTATCCCTGGTGTCAGACGCTTAAACGGCCCTGGTGGTCTTAGAGGAGATATAAGAGGAAATACTCCTGCTGATAATGATATGTATGTAGTTACAGGTTTTCACCTCAATTACATCTTGACTACTAAACGTTATCCTCGTTACAAGAGAAGATTTTAATCTTAAGAAGTAATAAAAAACCATGCTTAAATTAATATTATTTAAGCAAAAAAAGAATAGTCTGTTTTACTTAATATATCAAATTCTATAATAACTGAGAGAGTTATGAAAAAAATACATTACTTAGTTTTATTACTCATCGTGCTGCTACCTTTAAGTATATCAGCCCAAAATAGTGAGAAAGCACTCGCAAGAGATGCAGCTATCACTATGAAGTACAAAGAATATGCCACAGCCATAGAATTATATGACCAACTTCTAAAGTCTAATCCTGATAATCTTGAATATAATTATCAGATAGGTGTTTGTTATCTAAATTCATCTAATAAACGTGCTGCACTTCCCAAGTTAGAGAAAGTATATAAAGCCAATCCTACTTACAATACAGATTTGGAGTTTATGCTTGCTGAGGCTTATCAAGTGAATGGTAACTTTGAAGAGGCTAAAAAACATTATGAAGCTGCTGTTGGAGTATATGAGAAAGAAAAATCTAGCATTAGCTCTAGTAATATAAAAGAAAAAGAAAAAACTGAAAAGATGGCTACTAATGAGTCTATGCTTGCTCTCTCTAATAAAAGAGTACAAGAATGCGAAAATGGACTTAAATACCAAAAAGAACCCATCAATGCTAGTATAGAAAACTTAAAAAACATCAACTCTGATCAGCCTGATTATGTGCCACTTATCCCAAGAGATACTTCCTTTATGATTTTCACATCTCGTAGAGAAGGTTCAAAAGGTGGAAAACGTGATTTTGGTGATGATTTCTTCTTTGAAGATATTTACTCTGCTAAAAAAAGTCAGAGTGGATTTAGCTCTCCACAAGCACTTACTATCAACCGTAAATACCATGATGCGGGTGCTGCTGTATCATCAGACGGTAAAAAACTTTATTTATATCGTGATGACCGCAAAACAAGAGGAGATTTATATGTTTCTGAATACGATGCATCTACACAAGTCTGGGGAGAGCCTAAAAAACTAAATGATAATATCAAT
>JBBRUH010000146.1:0-11844 GCA_038248005.1 Cytophagales bacterium
AGGAGATATTTATTATGCTGATACCAAAAACGCTTCTCCAGAGTTTAAACCTTTTGCAGCTACGCTCATGCTGGCAGGTAAGATAATAGATGCCAAAACCAAAAAAGCACTTCAAGCCAAGATAGTTGTGAAAGATGCCAAGTCAGGGCAGGTCTTGGTAGAAGGAGTGAGTAACAGTGCTACGGGTGAATATACCCTCATCATCCCTACTGAAAATCCTAATTTTGTGCAAGAAGTAAGTAAGGTAGAGTATGAGAATTTCAGTAAACCTTTTAACACTCAAATCAAAACAGGACTTAATAAAGTAGATTCTAATGTAGAACTTGCCAAACCCGAACCCATCATTGCTACGAAACCTCCCGAAATCAAAAAAGAAGTCCTTGATGCAGCCGCAGATTATGGCATAGAAAAAAGTCCTTTACGGCGTTAATTTTAAACTAATAGAGGGACTGAGCAGTTTTAGAATCAAGAACCAATGATTTTAAAACTGCTTTTTTATGAATTACTACAAAGCTCATTTTCTACTTTCTGTGATAGTCGTAATGGGAATTGTTTTTATATTTGCCTATCGAGTTGCATTCTCACCTTCACCTATTTCCTTAGATTCGGATGAAGATACTCTAGACCTTAAAGCATATCAGTGGAAAAATCGTGTTATTTTGATTTTTGAAGATAAGAAGCCTTCTCAGGTATTTAAAGAACAGCAAGAATCTTTTTTGAAATACAATCAAGCCTTATTAGAGAGAGACATCAAGATTTTTATTTTTTCGGATAAGGAGATTCCTTTGGAGATGAGTGAAAGTTTTAGTGCTATGACTGGGGAAGCTTATAGAAAGCATTTTAGGATTGCAGAAAATAAGTTTCAGATTTTACTGATAGGAAAAGATGGAGGAGTCAAACTTCAAAAAGATAAGTTTACACCACCTACTGAGATATTTACCTCGATAGACGGAATGCCCATGCGCCGCCAAGAAATTAGAAAAAACGAATAGACTAATAATGAAACTGAATGGAACAGTCGGGCAGATGGAGCTGAAGCCAATCTCTAAAATCTTTACTAAGGAGTGTGTTCCTTCTGATTTCCATTCGTTTCAGATTTTTTAGTTGGGTGATTTCCTCAGGAAGACTTTCCAATGGATTACCAGAAATGCTTAACTCTTGTAGGTTTTGTAATTTCCCGATAGTAGCAGGAAGTGTTTTTAGTTGATTGGCAGAAAGATGAAGCCTTTCTAGATAGATTAAATCTCCTATTTCTTCAGGTAAATCTTTTAACTGGTTAGAAAATAGCCAAAGTTCTTTAAGATGAGAAAGCTTTCCTATTTCGGCAGGAATATGCTTTAGATGATTATTAAATAAGCTAAGTGTCTCCAAATGAGTAAGTTGCCCTATATTTTCTGGAAGATGACTGAGTTTGCAATTAGCAAGGCGAAGCTTAGTAAGCTGATTGAGCGAGCCGATTTTATTATCTATCTCACTAAGATTGGCATCATCTATTCTTAAATAAGTCAGTTGTGGCATTTCATATAAGACATCAGGAATTTGTTTCATCTCTATTTTATGAAAGACCGAGCCTATAATCTCTATTTTCTGGATATAGTCTAAGTCTTTAAGTTCTGGTGAGATATTTTCAATATTAAGTTTTAGAGATAAGATATGACGATAATTAACTTTATCTTCTATCAAACTTTTAAACGCAATTCCACCTTGCTCTATGACATATTTTTCACCTATTTTGGCAACCAAGTAGGCTACATTCACCAATCTTTTCAGATCTAAAAAATTCTTTTTAACGAGGGTTTTCAGACTAATTTCAGGCTCAATTTCTTCTAGTTTGAGCATTTCTGCCTGGAGATGATTTGAAAAATATTTTTTGACCAATGCCCGAGCCATCTGTTTGAGTTTTTTATCTTTGTGAAATAAATAAATCACACAAATCACTTCTTTGAGCATATTAGGAAATTGATAGGGTTGTAACATTTGTAACCCTAGGTTTTGATTTTGTGAACTCGAGTGGATGAGTAAATCATTTATCTTTTTGATTTGGCTATAAGGTAAATCAGGTAAGGGATTTTCCTTTAATAGATACTCATGCAAATGAGCATCTGTCCATATCAAAGCTGGTTGATTGGGTGGTATTTGAGTATTTTGTCTAATTTTTTCTCCTATTATCCAGCCATCTATGTCTTCAGGAAAAGGTGCTTTTGTATAGACTTTAAGACCTTTTTGCTCCAAAAACTTCTTAGCTTCATTTTGAGTATAGCGAAGACTGTTGCCTATGAGGGCTATTTTTTGGGCAGAGAGGAGAGTATCTTTTTGAGTGGAATGATGTTGGTCTAGCCAAGCCAGTGTGTTTTTACTTAGAATAGGCAGGTTCATCTGTAGCAATAATAAACATATCTCTAAAGACCAACTTGCTTCGGGCAGATGACCATTCCAGAGCTGGCACGCAAGTTCTTTTTGGCTGCTGTTTAGCTTTCTTTCACGACAGAGTTTTAAAAATTTATTTAACTTTTTGTAAGGAATATTTTGATTCCCGTCCAGGTAAAGTTCTTCAAACTGAGCAAGTTGTTTGCTCAGTAAAGGAGGGATTTTGGTAAATGAATTATTGCGAAAATCTAGTTTTTTGAGATTTTTAAGATTTTTAAAACTATCAGGTATTTGGCTAATCTGGTTATCGCTTAGGTTGAGCACATGCAACTGTGGCATCTCAAAAAGCCACTCAGGAATGTACCCCAAGCTGCTTTTTTTGGCTTCTAATTCTCGTAAGTTTTTAAGTTGGGCAATGTGTTTTGCATCAGCACTGAGATAGTTATAAGTAAGCGAGCGTAGGTTTTGTAGATTTGCTAAGTTTTCTGGAAGCCGTTCTTTAGTATCTTCTAAGTTTAAATTTTCAAGGTTAGGGAGATGGGCTAATTTTTCAAAAGTATCTTCTAAATCTAGTTTAGGATTCTCAGAAAGATACAAACTTCTCAGATTTTGGAGTTTGGTAAAATTACTAGGAAGTTGCTCAATATGACAAGCACTTAAATCAAGCTCAAACAAATGAGAAATCTGGCTCAAAGACTCTGTTACTTGCTCCAAATCTAGAGACATGTTTTGTCGTAAGATTATTTTTTCTAGCTTAGGTAATTGTCCTATTTCTTTGGGTAATTCGTGAATATAATTAGCCCTCAGATTTAACGTTTCTAAGCTTTGAAGTTTTTCAATATGGATAGGAATCTCATGAAGTTTATTATAGCGTAAGTCTATGTATTTTAAGGAGTTAAGTTGAAATAAAACAGATGGGAACTCTCCAAATTGATTATTGCCTAAGTTAAGATATTGGAGATTTTGAAATTGTGAGAGTTCTTCAGGGAGTGCTTTTAACAGGTTATGACTAAAATCTATTTTTTGGAGATGTATAGCTGTTAAAACTTGCTTAGGTATTTCCCTCAATTTTTTTCTTTTTTGAATAAACTCTACAACTTCCTGAGATGGTTGAGAGGAATGAGGCAAATCATTGGATAAAGACATAAAATATCTATCAGAAATTAGAAGAAGTAAGAACCTAACACTTACGAAATTACCTCGATTAAGTCTAATGTTGCTTTACGTTGTATTTTTTGTGTATTAGTTTTAATGAATTGCTCCAAATATACGATTTTTTTAGGAAACTCATATTTGTTTACTTTTTTTGAGAGTATTTTTTTAAATAGGGCTAGTTTTTCTGATTCTTCCCATTCTCCTTCGATGACTAAGATAAGTTGTTCACCAAGCTTATCATCAGAGATTCCTGCTAAGAAGAAGTCATTTTGCCAGCCCATTTGTTGCATTACTTTTTCAATCTTGACTTCTAAAATCTCAGGATGAATCTTAATACCTCCAGAATTGATGACATTATCAGCCCTTCCTTTCCATATAAATTGATTTTCAGAGATGATTTCTACCAAATCATTGGTTTGAATCCATTGCATCTCTGTAGTAGGAGAGAGGATAGTCAAAGCTCCCCTTTCGTCTTGTTTAATTTTTACTTTGGGAAGCGTTTCAAAATATTCATCAGCATTCTGACCATTGAGCAGACGAAGGGCAATGTGAGAAACAGTTTCGGTCATTCCGTAGGTATGATAGACAGGTACAGAAAGTTGTTGGATTTTTTTGGTGAGAGAATGACTAACTGTGCCTCCTCCTAAGATAATAGATTGCATGCCATTTAGTATCTCTGAAAAATCTAGAGTATCATTGAGTAATGCTTCCATTTGTAAAGGAACTAATGCTACAAAATCAAAAGCTAATTTTTTTAGATGAGTAAGCAACTCATCATCTGAGCATTGTATTTGCTCTTGTATCAGCCTAAATGGATTACTAGAAGGTGAAATGACATACAAATCCCAGTCATATTCTAAGCCCCTGACAAGCATCATTTTACCACCTATGTAAGCAGTATTTAT
This sequence comes from Cytophagales bacterium, assembly GCA_038248005.1. Lineage (GTDB taxonomy): Bacteria > Bacteroidota > Bacteroidia > Cytophagales > Microscillaceae > JAABSX01. Next base: position 4,428 of record JBBRUH010000146.1, read on the forward strand.
ACAAATCAGTGCTTGAGTATCTTTGCCCAAGTTCAAAAATTGAACAGTCGCCTCAGCACTTGCCTTCATTTGAGAGCGAGTGAGCTGAATAAATGTAGGTTTGCCTGTAGAGCCAGAAGTAGTTAGGTTAAATTCGGCAAATTCGCTGAACCATTGATGACAAAAGTCTAATGTCTGAGCCTCAAAGTCATTTTCAGATATATAGTGAGCAGACTTGATGAAAGAGTAATCGAAGTCTTTTTGGTTAATTTTTAGGTTTTTCTTCACTCTTCTTTTCTTCGTAGATTTGATGGACATCCTCTTTAAAACGGTCTATGAAATATTTTTCTTCTTTGGTAGTACCTCTTAAAGCTGCTATTTGGGTCATTACGCTGATGATATTTTGGATAATATCATCATCTAATGCTTTTTTATTTTTTTTGATAAGATAAATAGAATGCTCATAGGTGCTTTCTAAATCAGCCGACCCGAGGTCTTGTAATACCTGAAAACGTTCCTCTATTAACCTATCAAAGACTCCAAAGTTTTCTTGTACTATTTTCTGAAAAACCTTTTTTTCATTGGGAACGATTCTTTTATCAGCCATAGAGATGATGTACGCAAGCTGCCCTACTGTGCTGTAGAGTGCTTGGTGTTCTTGGCTCATTTTAAGGGTAGGATTAAGACCTTTTTTGAGTTGAAAGATTCGCTCAAGGTCTTTTTCAAATCTATTTACAATCGTTCTTTCTTTCTCTGGAATGCCTACTGTGTCTGCAAGATACTCTAAGACATAGCTTAATCTTCTGACTATTAGGCTATTTAGTTCATTTCTATTTTCACGGATAAGTTTGAGTGCAAATTGATAACTTGCCTCCAAATCCATAGAAATTTCATTTTTGATGATTTCATAATCCTCTCTTGGATTTCCAAAATCTTCTTTAAGTTCACTGATGATTAACTGTTTAAACGCTGTGATTTCTTCCTCAGTTGGGGGATGATGTGAAAGCAAAAAAGCATATCCTAATTCAGCGATTGATTGATAGAGTTGTTTGATTGATTGTTTTGAAATTGTTTCCATGTTGTTTGTGCATAAGGTGTAAAGAGTAATATAAATTCAGCGAATTTTAAGCCAAACTATTATTCATTGATATAAAACTTCTTGTATAAAGTTTTAAAGTATCACTAAAATATGATTTTTATATTGCTGAACCATGAAAATAAGCTATAAAACTATTATTTGCGAAAAATATCTTTTCTTTGTCCATTAATTTAAAAAACCTAGATGAATATGCTTTCCCCTATTCAAAGAGTTTCTCTTTTTTCAGACAAAATAGCTATTACAGATACTTCTTGTCAATATACCTATCAAACTTTGTTAGATAACTCAAAAAAAAATTGCTCAAAATCTATTGTATCAAACCTCTAAGGAAGACTTAGAATCTTCTTGCATTGCTTTTATGGCGGTACAAAATGCCTCTTATACTATGATGCAGTGGGGAATCTGGCAAGCAGGGGGCATTGCAGTACCTATCTCTATTACACATCCACTTCCAGAGATAGCTTATATATTGGAAGATACAAAGGCAGATTTTTTGATTTGTACCAAAGAGTGGGTAGATATATTAAGACCTTTACAAAGCGAAATGACATTTGAAATATTAATAATTGAAAATATTTTAAATACTTGTAATGATTTCAAAATTCAATTACCTATTTTCGAAAGTCAAAGAGACGCAATGATTATTTATACAAGTGGTACTACAAGTCGCCCAAAGGGAGTAGTAACAAGTCATTCTAATATAGAATCTCAAATTAAGACGCTAGTGGAGGCTTGGGATTGGCAGTCTTCTGATGTGATTTTGCATGTATTGCCTTTGCATCATATCCACGGTGTGATTAATGCCCTAGCATGTGCTTTGTGGATTGGGGCAGAGGTGGTAATACTTCCTAAATTTGATGCTAAAGCAGTTTGGGATTATTGGGCAGAAAAAGCATTTACTGTTTTTATGGCTGTCCCTACAATCTATCACAAGCTTATAACTGAATGGGATAAAATGGATAACGAAATGAAACAAAAATATAGAATTGCTTTTGATAATATGAGATTAATGGTCTCAGGGTCAGCAGCTTTGCCTATGAGTATATTAGAAAAATGGAAAGAAATTAGCGGACATATTTTGCTAGAACGCTACGGAATGACCGAAATAGGAATGGCTATCTCAAACCCTTTCAAAGGGATACGCAAAGCTGGGCATGTTGGTAAAGCACTCCCTGATGTAGAAGTGGAGCTAGTAGATGAAAACCACCAAGTGGTTACAACAGTTAATGAATCAGGAGAAATTAGAGTGAAAAGCCCCTCTGTATTCAAGGCATATTGGCAAAAACCAGAAGCTACTTCACAGGCTTTCTATGAGGGTTGGTTTTATACAGGAGATATTGCACAGAGAGATGAAGAGGGTTATTATCGAATACTAGGGCGAAGTTCTTTAGATATAATTAAGACGGGAGGTTATAAAGTATCTGCTCTTGAGATAGAAGATATTTTATTACAGCATGCCTTGATTTTGGAGTGTGCTGTAGTAGGTATTCCAGACATAACTTGGGGCGAATCAGTAGCTGTAGCCCTTGTTTTTGAAGGAGAAACAGAACTCGACTTAAAAGAATTACGTATTTGGGCAAAGGAGAAGCTTGCTCATTATAAAATTCCTACACAAATCAAGAAAGTAGAAATGCTTCCTCGCAATGCAATGGGAAAGGTTATCAAAAATCAAGTAAAGGAGTTATTTCTAACAAAAAAATAAAAATGGTATTATTAAAAGACTATGGAAAGCTACTATTTCTGATTATTGGGCTTTTAGGACTCAGTTTTGGCTCACAGGCACAAGAGATTAAAAGTACAACTCAAAATTTAGTATATGAAAGTAATATTATTTTTTATATCATTATTATTATTTTTTTAGGAGTGATTATTTTCTTAGCTAATAGTAATTATAAAATGAGAAAAGTTTTTTCTGTTGCCAAAAAGCAAGATTTAGACTTAAAAAAGAAGCAAAATGCCATTATTTCACAAGACCAAGAGCTTGCTTGGCAAAATGAAGAAATTGCTTCTCAAAACGAAGAACTTCTCCAGATTCAACAAGAATTGACACAGCAAAGTCAGTACGTAGAAGATAAAAACAATGAGCTTGAAAAATTTAATAGGAGGCTCATCAGTAATGAAAAAGTAATGCTCAAAGCTGTCAAAAAACTAAAGGAAAAAGAAATTATTATTAAGCAGCAAAATGAGCATTTGGAAGAAGAGGTAAGTTCACGTACCTATGAACTCTCACAAAAAAACCAAGAATTAATCGATTATACCAATCAGCTAGAGCAGTTTGCCTTCGTTACGGGGCATAATCTTAGGGCACCTATAGCTCGCCTTCTTGGCTTGGTGAGCATCATGGATTTAGAAAACTTCAGTAATCCTGATAATAAAATCTATATCAAGAATCTAGAAATTGTTACCAAAGAGTTAGATTCTATTATCACAGACCTTAATACCGTCTTAGAAGTCAAGAGAACTAATCAAGTACAGCGAGAAAGAATTAATTTTAAAGAAAAGGTAAATAAGATTGCTCTCTTTTTACAACAAATATACCATAACGTTCAATTTGATATACATACTGATTTTATTGAAATCAATGAAATAATGTCTATCAATATCTATTGGGAAAGTATCTTATATAACTTATTTAGCAATTCGATTAAATACCGCCACCCTGATAGAGATTGCGAGATAAAGTTAGAGACAACCCTACATGATAACACATTCACATTTACCGTCAAAGATAATGGAGTAGGAATAGATTTAGAAACTTATAAAGATAAGATATTCGGACTTTATAAAAGGTTTCACCAGCATGTAGAAGGCAAAGGACTTGGCTTGCATTTAGTCAGATTACAGGTAGAAAGTTTAGGGGGAAAGATTACAGTAGAAAGTATTTTAGATAAGGAAACGATGTTTACCATCGTCATCCCAAACATTGATAAAATCTCTCAAATTACTTCTGAAGAAAATAGAATAAATTAAAATAAAGAGATTAGGAAACGAGTTCCTCACTCAATCTCCCAATAACTTCACTTTCATTAATTAACTCGCTTTAAGCTCATCTTTGAGCGTCTTTCTAAGTATTTTGCCCACATTGGATTTAGGAAGTTCATCTCTAAATTCTATTTCTTTTGGTACTTTATAGCCTGTCAGATTTTCTTTGCAATAAGCTATTATCTGTTCTTTGGTCAGATTCTCATCTTTTTTAACCACATAAGCCTTTACTCGCTCTGTAGATTTTTCATCAGGAATCCCTATTACAGCTACTTCAAGTACTCCTTCAAGACCTGAAATTACTTCTTCTATTTCATTAGGATAGACATTAAAGCCAGATACTAAAATCATATCTTTCTTACGATCTACGATGTAAAAATAGCCTTCCTCATCTATATAACCCATATCACCCGTCTTAAACCAACCATCTTCATTAAATACTTTGGCAGTTTCTTCGGGACGATTCCAGTAGCCTTTCATTACTTGTGGCCCTTTTGCACAGATTTCCCCTACTTCACCCAGAGGCATTTCCTTGCCATTATCATCTAAGATAACAAGATTAGTATTGGGAATAGGCAAACCAATAGAACCTACTTTTATGCGTCCATCTAGTGGGTTGGTAGTCAATACAGGAGAAGTTTCGCTCAGTCCATATCCTTCACTAATCATCGTACCAGTATGTTTTTTCCAGCGTTCCACCACAGGAGTTTGCATAGCCATACCACCTGCAGTAGTGAGTTTTACTCTAGAAAAGTCAATCTTGTCAAAACCTGGAGTATTCATCAAGCCCACAAAAAGGGTATTAAGTCCCGTAATCAAGCTAAAAGGAGTTTGCTGTAAAGTCTTAACAAAACCTAGCATATCACGAGGATTGGTAATCAAGACACTATTCGCTCCTATGTGCATCATCATCAGACAGTTAGAAGTCAAGGCATAAATATGGTATAAAGGCAAAGCAGTAATCATTACTTCTTTTCCTTCTACGATGGCTGAGCTTTCGCTAGTTCCTTTAAACCATTCGCTTACTTGCAAAGTATTCGCAATGATATTACTATGAGAAAGAGAAGCTCCTTTTGATACACCCGTAGTACCACCAGTATATTGTAAAAACGCCAAATCATCTGGATTTATAGCTGGCACACTCAAGGTTTTTCCTTTTCCGAGTTTGATGGCTTTGCTAAACCTCACTGCTTGTGGAATATGATAGCTGGGTACCATTTTTTTGACATTTTTCACCACAAAATTAGTGATTGCACCTTTTACAGTACCCAATAAATCACCGATTCCTGTCAAGATAACATGCTCAATATCTGTATTAGGAATCGTTTTTTCTAAGTTATTAGCAAAATTATCACAAGCCAATACAGCCTTTACACCTGCATCTTTGTACTGATGTGTCATCTCACGAACAGTATAAAGGGGATTAACATTTACGACCGTAAGTCCAGCCCTTAACGCACCTACTATAGCCACAGGATATTGCAGAAGATTTGGCATTTGGATACCAAATTTATCTCCTTTTTTTAAACCTAGGCTTTGTAGATAGACAGCAAAGTGTCTTGAAAGTTCTTCTAGCTCGTTATAAGTGATAGACTTACCCATGCAAGTAAAAGCGGGAGCGTCTTTGTATTTACGAAATGCCTCATCAAATAACTCGATGAGAGATGAATAAGTATCAGTTTTGATTTCTGCTGATACATTTTTATTATAATTTTTTAGCCAAATTTTTTCCATTAATACTCTATTATAAGGTTTAATTCAGAATTGTTTGGTGCAAAAATAAGCTAGAATAGGATAACTACACGGGAAAATGTCAAAAAAAGATTTAAAAATGCACGAGTCAGTTTCTATAATTCCCCCTTTGGGGGTTAGGGGGCTTTCAGTCAAACTTATCTTTCAAAAAGCGGGCGGTGTGGTTATTTTCTACTAGGATGAGTTCTTCGGGAGTGCCTTCAAAACAAATTTGACCACCTTTGTCTCCACCTTCTGGACCTAAATCAATGACCCAATCTGCATTTTTGATTACTTCTAGGTTATGCTCAATAATCCAGACCGAATTGCCTAACTCTATCAAGGCATTCAGCGCAGTAAGGAGTTTGCGAATGTCGTGGAAGTGCAAGCCCGTAGTAGGTTCATCAAAGATGAAAAGGGTTTTTCCTTGTTTTTCTTTCAAGAAAGAAGCTAGTTTAAGCCTTTGAGATTCACCTCCTGAGAGAGTATTGGTAGATTGTCCTAAGCGAATATAGCCTAAACCCACATCTATCAAAGGCTGGATAGCGTGAATAATCTTAGGTTGGTCTGCAAAAAACTCAACTGCTTCCTCTATAGTCAGTTCTAAAATATCCGAAATATCTTTTTCTCTGTATTTTACTTCTAGGACTTCTTTTTTAAAACGCTTGCCTTTACAAGTCTCACAAGTCAGATACACATCTGCCATAAACTGCATTTCTACTTTGATTTTTCCGTCTCCTTGGCAAGTCTCACAGCGTCCTTTCTCTACATTAAAAGAAAAATGTGCGGGCATAAATCCCCTTTGCTTAGAAAGAGGAATCTCTGCATAAAGATTGCGAATATGGTCATAGACTTTGGTATAAGTAGCAGGATTGGAGCGAGAAGAACGCCCAATAGGGTTTTGGTCAATGAATTCTAACCCTTCCAAAAAGCGTACACTTCCTTCTAATGACTTGTATTGTCCTATAGTGTCTGGGTTTTTGTCTAGGCTTTTTAACAAAGCAGGATAGACGATATTCTTCACCAAAGTAGATTTGCCTGAGCCACTTACGCCTGTAATCAGCGTCATTACCTCCAATGGAAATTTGACAGAGACATTTTTGAGGTTATTCTGAGTAGCTCCTTTTACTTCTATGTATTCTCTCCAAGGCCTTCTTTTGGCTGGGATTTCTATGTTGTCCCATCCTCTCAAAAAATTAAAAGTATGAGAATCTTCTAAGATAAAATCAGGATTTACCCAGTCTTTGAGTGCTTTAGGTGTTTTTTTGCCTTTGTAGTTGGCTATTTCTTCATAAGGAATATTAAAAATAAGTTGCCCTCCATGTGCTCCTGCATCAGGGCCTATATCTATGATGCGGTCTGCTGCACGCATCACTTCCTCTTCGTGTTCTACCACGATAACGGTATTGCCTAACTTCTGCAAATCACGCAATACACTCACCAATCTGCCCGTATCTCTTGGGTGTAAACCAATGCTAGGTTCATCCAGAATATACATAGAACCTACCAATGCACTCCCCAAAGCAGTCGCCAACTTGATACGCTGATATTCTCCTCCAGAAAGAGAAGCAGTCAAGCGATTCAATGTAAGATAGCCTAAGCCTACTTTGTCTAAATATTCTAATC
>JBBRUH010000147.1:0-11834 GCA_038248005.1 Cytophagales bacterium
AGGTCAAGTTAAAGATATGCAGGAAGCTAAAGATAAGCTTACTGCTAAGAGGCTAAATGATAAACTTAAGTCAGACTATATTAATGAAATGTATAAACGTTCTCTTGAAAATGAGTACTATGAATCTTTGGAAGAACTTCTCATCCTTCCTGAAAACTTTGAACGTCTACTAACTCCTGTAAGTGATGGGGGTCTTTCTATTATAGCTGCTCACTTAAATGAATTAAGAGGTCAAGATGAAACTACTATTAAGAATAGAATTTTTAATAGAAATTTCATGACCACACTGAGACATTCTTTTATTATTGCTAAGAAATGGGTTGGTATTGCTGCTGTAAATATTACAGGACAATCTGTGACTCAAAAGTCACAAACTTATATTGATCCAGCACGATTTGGAAAGATTAAAAAGTTTGACAGAGACTTTTTAGGAGATGGTACCATAGCTCTTCCACATAACACTACTAAGGTAAATGGTAAAGAGTATATCTCTATAGGAGGGATTAAAACTTGGGATGGAAAACATTTTATCTCTGAAAGACTCTCTGGGTATGCTACATCATTTGTGGATGTGGCTAACGATCCTTTTATCATGAGTATCATTCCTTCTGATCTAATAGTGGGAACCTTTCTTTTTATGGAGAGATTAGGTATTGGGGAAAATACTATTTATTTCTTAAATCAGCCTATTATTACTGAGTATATGAAATACTTAGATGGAATAGGTTCTAGATCTATATTTGGTGAAGATAATTTAAAGACCATTCGTGATAAATTTCCCACTACAGTAAAAGAAGTTAAAGCCTCTGGTATTGATATTAGTACTCTGGAGAATAATATAAAGAATTTTCATGAAAAAGGTTATTTTAAAGATTCTAGAGATAATGCTGTTCAGCATGTGATTCTTAAGGAATTTTTGAAACTTCAGAAGATGGCTAGTTATAATTTTAAATTATCTCAAGCTTATAACTATGATACTACTAAGTTTAAAGATTCAAATAGTTTTTCTAAGAAACAGTTTGCCACTGATATAGCTGAAAGAACTAATATATTTTCTTCCGTGAGAGAGATATTAGATAAAAATTTTATTGGGAAACAGATGGAGGCTATTGCTTTTGCTATGGATAGTATGGGTTCAGTTCTTAAGTTAGAAGAAGAACAGTTTACTACTATTACCGATAAAATTCTGGATCCTTATAAGGAAAGAGAATTCCTGAGTAATGAGGATTTTGAAAAAATAGTAGGAAAAGTTAAATCCTCTTTTTTAGACTATATAATTCAGATAAAAACTAAACTGAATGGATCTATAGAGAGACTAATAGTCTCTGAGGAGTCTGTAGCTAATCAGTTAGTAGCTGCAAGAGAAAGATATTTTGATATGAAACTTCTTAATGATTTACAAATAGTTACTTCTGATATAGAAGGAGGTGCTAAAACCATTAAGCTTAGAGTAAATATTAAGGATTCCTATGATGAAAATCTATATATAGGTATGATGCAAGAGTTAAAAGAGGTAGATCCTATCTTATTTAATAACATTGTAAAACTATCTATCTTGCAAGGGTCTTATCAATCAGCTAATTCTATAAAGAATATAATTCCTTTAGAGGATTATGCCAAAGAGATAACTCCTATAATAAATAGTCTAAGTGCTACAGACGAGATAAGTATGTTTTCTAAAGGTATGTTTCAAAGGAATAACTGGAAGGACAATACTATAGTTCCCACTGTACAAGTTAGATTTAATCTTCGTAATGAAGGGATGCCAATGGAAGATCCTTATGGAAATGAGATTTATGAATATTTCTCTTATGCATTTCCTTCTGTACCAAGTCTAGATATTATTGCTACAGATAGAAAGATTCTTATTTTAAGTCCTAAATACAACTCTAAGGATATTGAAAATGATTTTATTAAAGTTCCTAGAGTAGTAACTAGTAAGTCTGGAGATAAGATAGATATAGTTACAGGTCAATCAGTTCCTGGAATTCGCTTTGTTAAAATGAAAGCTGCTGGAGATCTTTCTTTAAAAGACTTCTATGGATACCAGAAAGTTAAATATTCTAATGGACAACCTGTTCTCACAAAGAAGGGAGAACATATTTATAAGTTAATTAATCTCTATGGTGATGGAGCTCTTGTGAGTGAGTATTATACAGATTTTAGACCTTCTGTTCTTAATAATGGAACAGCTAAAATTAATCGAGAGATTGAGGATAGATATATTATTAATGCGTATGCCCCTACCTCTGAAGAAGGATTAACTCCTTATGAATTATTAGAACCAGAAGAATCGTTAGAAGATTACTCCCAAAAAACAGGAGAGGTCTTAGAAGAGAAGTCTTCTTTTGTAGAGGATGCGTTTACTGAAGAGACAAAGATGGTACTAGCCCCAGTAGTAGAGATTTCTGAAAGAAATATAAAGGTGGAGCAGTTCAATATTACTATTGCTACAGATGGCAAAATGTACTATGAGAATGGTAATGAGCTAAAAGATCAGACCACTAAAAATAAGGTAAATGTTAGAAAAGAACTTCAGGATGGAACATTAAGAATTTCTACGTACAACAACTCAGATTATTTTGTACTTTCGGATGGTCGAATTGTAGGTAGTGGAAAGACTAATTTAGGTAAGGAATCTATTAATGATTCTGTTATTCAAGAGAAAATATTAGCTAAGGCTGTTCTTCATAAAAAACAATGTTAATATGAGCTGTAAAATAGAAATTGAAGAGACTATTGAAAAGAGTATTAATGACGTACTTCCTTATCGTGAAGTAGTTATGTCTGAGCCTACTGCCCTTAAGATTAAGAAGGATCTTAATGACCTATGGGGGGATATAGCTAAAGAGTATCAATATTCTAGTCTTGGTGGTTACAAAGTTGTTATTAGTGATATAAGTAAGGCTGTAGATAGGGAATATTCTAAGCAAATAGAAGCACAAGCAAATTTTGAGAGAAATTTAGATTTCTTCAATGGTGATCAACAATTACAGGATCAAGAGGAACAACGAGATGCTATGTTTCAGAAGCAGAGTCAAACTATGACTCAGGTAGCCTCTCCCAAAACTATAGCATCTCTTAAGGATTTTACAAAAAGAATTGGTGTAGATATATCTTCTCTTGAAGAAATAGTTGTAAATGGTATTAAACAGGATGCTAATGGTGCAGCACTTCTTATGCAAAAACTTATTCAGGTGGTAAATGGTAAAGAGTCTCAAGCTCTTCCTGAGGAAGCAATGCATTTTGCTGTTGCTATTATTAAGCAGACTAATCCAGCTATGTATAAAAAATTAATGGGAGAAATAAATAGTTATAAGATACTAAAAGAAGTCTTTACTACTTATGGAACTGATAGAGCTTATCAACTGTCTGATGGGAAACCTAATGTTATAAAACTTAAAGAGGAAGCTATAGCAAAGGTGCTAGTTGGTTCTATTATACAACAATCTGAAAATAGTCAAGAAACTCCTGAGAGTCTTGCTAAGGTGGAGAGTTGGTGGTCCTCTATTATAGAGTTTTTTAAAGGCCTATTTAGTAAGAGTGGCTTTGATCAGACTGCAATGGATATACTATCAGGTAAAGAAATGGGGACAGCTGAGGATATTAAAGAAGCTCAAGACACAATATTCCTTCAGAAGGATAAACAAACTATGGTTTGGGATAAGCTGCGAGATATTTCTTCTAAAATTACAAAAATACCAGAGGGATATTCAATAGATGGTAAGAAAATACGTAGAAGGGTTAGTGATTTAGTAAAGGATTGGTACGCGAGTAGATTTGAAAATAAAGATCTAACTAAGAGTGATTATGCAAAGGCTGTTGATGAAATGAAGGCTGAAAAAGGTACAGCTGGTCATGCAGATTTAGAGCATATACTTAGTCTTTTAATTGATGATAATGGATTTGTTAAAGATAATATGCTAGATGATACTAACTATATATCTCTCATTAATCCTAATGATAGGACTATGTATAATCTACTTAAAGTCAATCTAATAGAGAGGGTTAACTCTTTTCCTAAAGGTACCAGATTCATGTCTGAAATTACTGTTTATGATGCTAAGAGAGATCTTGCAGGAACTATAGACTTTTTAGCTATTACTCCTGAGGGAAAAGTAAACGTTCTCGATTGGAAATTTATGAATTTAAATACTAATAAATATACAGATATCCCTTGGTATAAAGTCAATGCTTGGAGAAATCAAATGAATCAATATAAACTAATTTTACAAAATGTTTATGGTATAGAAGCCCAAAACTTTGAACAGACTAGAATGATACCTATTCTTACTGTTTATTCAGAAGGAAATGCAAAAACTAATACTAAACCCCAACTATTAAGGATTAAAATAGGAGATATAGAAGTTAAAAATATAAAAGAGGACTTCTTACTTCCTGTAGGCTTAGAAGGAGAGAAGACTAATAATAAAAAGATTGATGCTCTCTTGGTAAAGCTTAATGCTGCTTACACTCTATTCTCAGAAAAAAAAGCTCTTCCTTCTGATAGATTGAATAAAAATGAGCAGTTGAATCTCTTATTTATGGCTATAAGACAGCTACAAATTAAGGGTAATATAAAACCTCTATTATATCAAGCTAAGGTATTAAATAGACAAGTAGAACGAACTCTTAAAGCTTATACAGATAAGTATGTAGGAAAGGACGCTCTTTCATTTTCTGATGAGGAGGTTAATGCTTTCGCAGAGGAACTGTCTAATATACAGGATGCCCTTAGCATATACACTAATCTAGATGTTGAGCTTAAGTCTTTGTTCCAGGGGACTCTTAGTGATGAGGATAATAAGTTAAAGGGAGATTTACGGGATACTACAGATAACGCCAGAGATTTAAGTAAAATTCTTAATGATATCTTTGATGAATTCACCTCAGAAATAATTGTAAAGGGAGAAAAGATAGACTACTTTATGCAACCTGAGAAAATAATCAAAGGGATCACTAGATGGTTAAGCTCTACCTCCACTCTTCAGACCAAGGCTATTGAGTTTTTGTACAAGAAAGCTAATAAAGCTTTTGCATTTGTGCAACAAGACACAGTGATTGAAAATAGAAAGCTTGCTGCTCTTAAGGATGGCTATGAGAAGATGGCTAGCAGTAAGGGCCTTACTAAAAAGAATTACTTTGACCTTATTAAGAAAAAGACTAGTAATCATCTTATAGATGAATTTGATCCAGAGTTCTTCTCTGCTCTTAAAACTAAAATTGAGGAGAAAGATACTAAGTGGATCAGAGACAATATTGATGTGGTGGCTTATAATAAGTTCTTAAAAGAGAAACTGGATGAAGAGCTCCTTAGAATAGATGGCAGAGCTGCTAGTAAACTTGGTACCCTAGAGGAGATTGAGAATGAGATAAAAAGAGAGAAGTACAATGCTCGTGCTCTATATAATACATCTACTACTTCCTCTCCAGGATGGTTATTATATGAAGAGGTAAATAAGTTTCCTAAGGAAAATTGGATATCTAAAGAGTGGGCAGAGCTTAATAAGCCAGAGAATAAACCTGCCAAGGATTTCTATGATTATATTAGATTGAAGAATAAGGAGTATCAAGCTCTTAACTATATTGGTCATGGCCAAGATAGGATATTTCTTCCCTTTATGCGTAAAGGGCTAACAGAGAAACTTATTACAGGAGGAAATGTCAGTCTTGGGGAGCAGTTTCTTAGGGACATCTCTATTGATGAGGGAGATATAGGATATGGTAAGATTGACCCCTTAACAGGGAAGCCTATTGATGTCATACCTAAGTACTTTACCAGTGAAATAGAGGGAGAAGTATCTACTGATTTATTTAGAACTATATCTTTCTACAATGAGGCAGCTATTAAATATAAGTACCTAAGTAGAATTGAGCATATGGTTACAGCTGTAGCTACTACAGAGAGAAATAAGAGAGCCATTAAAACCTCACAATTTGGAAAGACTCAGTACAAAGAAGGAGAAGTACAATACACTGAGGACAACTCAGAGAACTCTGGTCTATTTAATGATATGGTCAAAGGTGTCATATATGGGCAGAAATTTTTAGTTAGTGAGTCTTTTGATACCCTTTTAGGTAAGATAGGTACTTGGGGTCCAACTCTAAATAAGAAGCTTGGTATAAATATATTTCCTGAAAATCTCTCGGAGAGACAATTAAGTGTTAACAAGGTAATAAGTCAATTAAATAATGCATTTCAACTTAGTACCATGGGTCTTAATATCCTATCTGCAGGATCAAACTACTTTGGTGGTAACATGCATTCTATTATTAACTCAGGGAAATATTTTACTGAGGGAGACTATATGGCTGCTCAAGGAATGATTGTCATTAATAAGATGAATGGCACAGATAAGAGAAAGATGATTGGAGTACTTGAGTACTTCCTTCCTCTGACAGATAATTATAACAAAGAGTTAGCAAAAAAGCTCTCAATTAATACTATGACTGCGGAAAGTCTACAAGATGGACTGATGTGGTTTATGAGACAATCAGATTGGAATGTACAAACTGCTAACTTCTATGCCTATCTTAATAACACAATTGTACAGGATGGTCAGGTATTAAATGTTAGAGAGTATCTAAGGACTACTCCTAAATATACAGATAGATATTCTAATACTTCTGCTCAAAGGAAAGCGCTAGATATAGAATTTGAGAAGGATGTAAAATCCCTTATAGAGGAGAAGGGTGTACTTAAAGTAGGGGGACTAGTAGATAATGAGTTTGTAATTCCTGGAGTAGAGCAAAAGTCTCAGTCTGTGGTAGAACTTAGGAGAAAGGTACAGCAGATAAGTAAAAATGCCCTAGGTAACCTCTCAGAGGATGATCTTAGGAAGGCTAATATGACTATCTATGGTAAGTCTTTTATGGTATTTAAAAATTGGATACCTCGTCTGGTAGATGTAAGAACAGGTAATATGAAGTATAACTCTGCTTCAGATGCCTATGAGTGGGGTAGAATGAGAATGGTATTCAATGTTATATCTGAGGATATCTTTAAAAGCTTAGGCAGACTTCGTAATTCCTTAATAGCTAATGAAAAAGGTGTTGAATATATGAAAGAAATGTTTGAAAAGAAAAAAGCTGCCTATAAACTAGACACAGGTAAGGATCTTCAAATGACCTCTGATGAGTTTATGGATTTAGTAAGAGGAAATATAAAGAGTTCAATAGTAGATTTGGTCTTTCTATTGACGCTTTTTGCATTGGTCACAGCATTAAAAGCTAATGCTCCGGATGATGATGAAGATCCAATGGTTAAAAATCAGTATAGATTTATTACAAGAGCTGCTGATAAGTTCAAGGATGAGTTAATGTACTTCTATGATCCAACCAGCTTATCAGCTATCCTATCACAAGGATTCTTTCCCTCCGTAGCAATGATAACAAACTTCACTAAAGGAATGAAGAACTTCTTTATTGAGAACTGGGCTATATCCACAGGAGATGATGAGACAGTAAAGGACACTAAAGTAATTAAATACTGGATGAAAAGTTTTCCTTTTTCTAATCAGATGCTTGGATATCTTCCACTATTCTATCCAGATGCTGCAAAGGATTTAGGTATTAAAGTTCAATCTAATTATGGTATGAGATAATTTACACTTTTAAATTTAATATTATGCGTATAGCTTCAGATTGCACAGAATGTTCCGTTTTTGAGAATGCTAAGTGTATTCTTTATCAGGGACCTTATTTAGAATTTCTTAATATAAATACTGGGGAGTCTATGGAGGTAGCTTTAGTAAAGTTAAATGCTTGGCTTTTACTAAATGTCTCTACGACGACTACTACTACCACCACTCACTTAGTATAGATTAAAACTATCGGTTTCTGCTATAAGGCTTTAGTAGAAACTGATTTTTATTTCTTTTTGTTATTTTATATTTTTAAAATTAAAAATAATTAAAAGTGTTGATTTTATGAAATTATTTATATAGATTTGTTAACTCTAACAAATGCTATTTATAAAATATCTCTTTTCTAGAGAATAATAAACTAAAAACATGAATTTTATTAAAAGTAACTTTCTATACCTAGTAATAGGTGTTTTGGTTGTGCTCTTAATTATAGGAAGATGTAGTAGACCTAAGAATGTAGAAGAACCTACAATAGTAAGAGATACCATTTGGTCTATTCATGAGAGTTTTGTGTATTCTAAGCCTACTCTTATTAATACTATTACTCCAGGTAAGGTGATAAAAGAGATTCGATATCTTCCTGATTCTAACTATGATAAATTATTAAAGCAATACCAAGATCTTTTAGTCTTGTATCTAAATAAGAATGTTCTAAAAGATAGTCTAAAATTAGATAGTATAGGTTTTGTATATGTTACAGATACAGTGGCTAAGAATTTAATTTCTAGTAGATCATACTATTATACCCTTAAATATCCTAAGATTATAGAAACCATAACCTTACCTTCTATACGTAGAAATCAATTCTATATAGGTGGAGGGATAGGTGGGACTACTATAAGTCCAGTAAATCAAATAAGTGCTGGGATACTCCTTAAGAATAGAAAAGATCAAATCTTTGGTGTTTATACAGGAGTAACAATGAATGGACAGTTAGGCTTTGGAGTACAAAGCTATTGGAAAATAAGTTTTAGAAAATAAGTCATGGAAAAAATGGAAATAGCCATCTTAAAATTACTTGAGAAACGTTTTAATTCCTCAGATTTAAATATGAAGACTAACTTTGATAATATTAATAGTAAGTTAGCTAGTTTGGAGGAAAATCAAAAAATCTTTTCTACAGATTTTATTCTTCTAAGAGAAAAAATGCACAATTTAACCTTAGTAAATACTAGGCACTATGATGATTGTCTTGTAAGAAAAGAAGATATACCTTCAATAGAGAAAGAAATTCTTAAAATCAAGGAAAGTCGACTTGCAGATAAAGAAAAAAGTGATGCAGAAATGATACCTATTAGATTTTTTCTTCATAATCCTCCTGTATTTTTTGGAACAGTAGCTATTTGCGTCTCTCTCTTTCTTGGAGGATTATATTTAACTTATAATAGTCTCACCATTGCAGGTCAATCTAATAAAATGGAAATAAGAGAGTTAAAACAAGAAACCAAAATAATTAATGAAAAAGTAGAACCTCTATATAATAAGGAGAGAGACTCCATACTAAAATGATTAAAAAAATATTTCTCTACATAGAACCTATGTGGTTAGGTGCAGATAACAAAATATCCATCAGAAGGACATTGGCAATAGCGTTCTCAATAGATTTTATATTAAAATTAACTCGTATAGTATATGTATGGGAAATTGGTAAATCCTATGCTGATGCAGGAATCTTACTAGGAATAGAAGCAGGACTAATTACAGCAATGCTTTCCTTAGCAACTTATTCAAATAGCATACAACAAAAAATAGATAGTAATGGTAGATCAGACAACTCTTCAGAGAATACAACTTCTGCATCCCAAGATAAGGCGGGAAGTGGAGGCAATTTATAGGGAACAAATAGTTCCAGCTCTTACAGGTTCTGCATATTGTAGGTTTGCTTACACTACAAGAACATTTTCTGAGCAAAATGCACTTTATGCACAGGGTAGAACTAAGTTATTCGATAGTGCTGGAAATCGTATAGGAATAGTAACTAAAGCGAAGGGTGGACAAAGTCTTCATAACTATGGTTTAAGTCTAGATATTGTACTTATTAATGGAACTTCTGCTTCCTGGGATACTGTCAAAGATTTTGATAAAGATGGAAAATCAGATTGGTTAGAAGTAGCAGATATTTTTGAGTCTAATGGTTGGGAATGGGGTGGATCCTGGAATTCTTTTAAAGATTATCCTCACTTTCAAAAAGTTTTTGGCTATAGTTGGCAGCAATTACTAGCAAAGTATAACTCAAAGGATTTCATACCTGGAACTACCTTTGTAAATATTTAAAAATAAATAAGAAAAATAGTTAGTTCTCCCGCATTATTTTATAAAAATACTCTACATTTGTTCTAGTCTACATTTAATCTTTAAAAATAATAGATATGACAAACTCAAGACCTACAGGACAAGATCCACAGTCTCAACTCCTATGGACTATTTCTAAACAATTAGAAAGATTGATTGCTGTTGTTGCAAATACGTATATGACTACCACAACAACTACTACACATCTTTAATTAGTTTTAAACCAATATAAACTACATATGAGGGACCTTAAATTTATCACAGTATGTCCGGATGATATATATTTTACATGGCAAGTGCATCTATGGCTTGAAAGTCTTAGAAATATAGGACAATCAGAAAAAGCAATAGTACTTTTATTTACTCCTAAGGATAGGTTGAAAAGCACTAAGTGGCAAAAGATTATTGATCTATATGCAGAAGTTACCTTTGAGTGGTACCAAGATGAAGATGGTGTAAGTGATTTACTTTCTATTTATATATCTGTTCTTCGTCCTTACGTTATGTGGAGATTTTTTAAAGCACATCCGGAGATGAGTAATAAAGCTCTCTTCTATTGTGATAGTGATATACTCTTTACAGATAAATTTAGTCTTGATAAATTTATTGAGGATGATATTAACTACTTATCAGATACGAATAGTTATATCAATGCTAGTTATTTTGATAGTAAAATTAACGATGTACTTCCTGAAAAATTAGAAGAGTATAAAACAAGAGACATTCTTGCAGAAGTAACAAGTTTAATAGGTATCACAAGGAATATCTGTGTTAAGAACAATGAAGATTCTGGTGGAGCTCAATATCTGTTTAAAAATTTAGACTCAGCCTATTGGAGTAAGGTAATGAATGATTGTATCCTTATAAGAACCTATTTACAGAAAGTAAATAGAGAATTCTTTGAGAATGAAAATAAAGGTTTTCAAAGTTGGTGTGCAGATATGTGGGCAGTACTTTGGAATTTATGGTTAAGAGATCAAGAGACTAAAGTAGTATCAGAATTAGCATTTGCATGGGCTCCAGATCCAATTGAAAAAATGGATACACATACAATTTATCACAATGCTGGAATTTCTGGGGATTCTATGGATGGTTATCCCTGTTTTTACAAAGGAAAATATCATCAGAATCTTGATCCAATTAAAGACCCTCATTTAGACGTAGTAATAAATGACGAAGAAAGTAAAAAGCATTGTACTTGGTATTATGCTAATGCATTAAAACAATTAAGTAATAAGTATAAATTGAACTATTAAAAATAAAAATCATGCCTACATATGTTAAAACAGGTTTTTGGAAAAAAGCTCCTAGAGGCAATGAAGGAGATTTAGATTTAGAACTATTAGTTTCTAGAAGTGTTTCTGTACTTACTCCTACTGTTAAAAAAGTTTACACAGCTTTTATAACTCAAATAGGTACAGGAGCACCTACCACTACTATTCTACAAGATACTATTACCGGACTTATATGGACAAGAACTGCTATAGGTACGTATACTCTTACTAAAACAGGGGCTTTTACAATTAATAAGACAGTTCCTATTAAGGATATTTATACAGATATAAGTGGTAACCTACTTAAGATGGTAAGAACTAATGTAGATACACTAACTCTTACTACCTATGCTGCAGTGAATACAACTATTTTAGCAGACGATGTTCTTATAGATCAATACATTAATATAGAAATCTATACATAATGGGAACATTTACAAACACGTTCACAAGGGTTCAACAAGGGCCAAGGCGGAACCTAAACCCTATTGTAAACCTTGTCAGCTCCTTCGATGTGCCTTCCATATCCGGGGTAATTGGGTGGGATGACACCAATTCCGGCACAGCTCAATATGACGTGTACAAGTCAACAAATGGCGGTGCGGATGTATTCCTTACCACT
>JBBRUH010000148.1:0-11725 GCA_038248005.1 Cytophagales bacterium
ATATCAACTTGAGTTCCTACTTCTCCAATATGATTACCTTCCTTATCTACGAAGAAAGTTTTGCCATCTTTACGATCTACAAATACCTGAGCAACAAAACCAGTATTAATATCTTTAGAACCTTCTAAATTATTTAATCCATAAGAGAGTGAAGTAAGTCCTGTTAGACCTAACTCATCTTCTTGATTAGGAGTTACTAATATAGCTCTAAGAGTTTCTTTATTCTTAAAAGTCTTCACTTTATTAAGAAATTCTCTGGAAGCTTTTACATGAGGAGCTGATTGAGTAGGATCAGCATTATCTTCAGACTCACTAATACTAGAGATATAAAAAATATTCGTAGCTTTTATCTTATCCTCAGGAATAATAGTTTCTAAAGTGGGGTCTCCTGTAAATAAGGTACCAGAATTAAGTTCATACTCTCCCTGCTCTTTATCAACTTTAGCCTTATCTTTTCCTAGTTTCTCTTGTACAGTTTGAATCTTAGAATAACCATCGAGAAGATTAGGAGAAATATTTTGTATATCTCCATATAAGTCTTCTACTTTTACTGTACCATTTTCATTAAGAGCTAATATTTTAACTTTAGCTAAAGCAGAAAGACTACTATTAAGATCATTCTTAGCTTCTTCAGCCTTCTCTGGAGTATTATAAATAGTAGGATCCCCTTCTACTTTATATCTTCCTTCAGCAAGTTTAGTAACTTTAGAAGTTTTAGTAGTAGCAGACTCATACTCTCTACCAATCTCAGGAGATTCTTTCACACCTACAGTATTAGTAAACTCATGAGTAGGGATAGGTACAACAGGAATGACAGCTTCTGGAGCTACTATTTCAGGAGAGATTTCATTAGAAATAGCCTCAGCTTGATCAAAGTATCTTTCAAAACCTTCTTTACTAGAAAGTTTTTCATATAAATCTGCAACATTTTTCTTTTGAGCGACTAATCTATTAATATCATGACTAGCTTTCATTAGTTCTACTGAACGTTCAGGAGGAACCATATTAGGTTTTGTATTATCCTGAGCATTAAGTTCGTAGTTAAGAAGTTTATGAAAGACCTTTTCATCCATAGTCTTAGTAGATAGAGAAACATTAATCCTCTCAGACATATTGCGTAAGCCTTTTATCTGTTGTTTAATTTTTTCCTTTTCAACAGATACAGGCATATTAGCAAGACCTTCATTTAATTGAAAAGCTCTTTCTTCATACCTCTTGGACATTTCCTCTAGATAGGTCTTTTCTGTAATGCTTCCAAGTATCTCATTACTTAATAATGGGTTCTTTAGTTGAATAGACTCTAATCTAATATCTACATCAGAAGGAACATCTGCAAGATAAGCAAGTTCAGTCTTCCATCCATTAAATGTATTGTGATTCCTATTCTCAACAGCTTCTTCAGGATCAGCAGTATTTAGTCGATATGTAAATGGATTCTTAAATGTATTATCTAAAGTGTTGATGATATCTTTGATATGATTTGCCTTATCAATAAGAGTATCTACATAAGAACCTACAGTTTTTTGAGTAGAGGTATCAAAACTCATACCAAAGGTCTTCTCAAAGTCTTCTTTAGAAAGATCTTTTAACATGTTAAGTTGTTCAATAGTAACATCATGCATTCCAGAAGGAATACGAGAGTTTACAAATTGAAAGAGCATGTCATGCTTAAGGTTATTATATTTAAATACATCTCCACTAGCTACAGCCTCATCCATCTCCTTAGCTATACCAACAGAGTTTAAAGTATCTGTGTATTTATCTTGAAGAATTCCTGTTAGTCCAAATTGGTTAAGATTATTGATAGTTTGCTGAAGTCTCGCATTAGATCCTTTACCTCTTATATTATCTACTTTTCCCATTACTCCACCAGTAATAAGAGCAGAGAGAGCTCCAATGAACATATTCTCTACTCCTGCATCAGTACCAAACTGTTCTCTAAGCCCATAGTTTGTAGAGCTAATTACCTCATTAAGTTTGTTCCAATTATCCTTATATTTAGGATTGTCCATATTCTTATACTTCCTTGTGAAGTAATCATATGTTCCCCTCTCAGCAGCATACTGTCCTCCTTCTTCATACACCCCTTCAGATAGGACCAGAGGAATACTAGGTTTTACTGTATCCCAGATCTTACCTCCAAGAGTTGTAGCAGATTTCTTTTCAAATGTGTCTAAGGAACCTTTTATCAAACCCACTTTACCTGCATCAGCAATGGATTTAGTCACAGTAGCACTAGCAGTTTTACCTGCAGCCTTACTAAATGATTTGAACAGACTATCAAACTGAATGGCATTTGAAACAGTTAATAAGGCCATATTAATACCAAACCTTGTATTCATACCATCTGTAGCATACTTATTCATCTCTACAAGATCAGTTGCAGTAGGTTCTGCACCAAGGTTATCCATCTTGTATTGCTTAACCAGATCTTCTTTAATCTGTCTGTAACCATCCCGAGCCTCTACACCTGCTTCAGTTCTAGATGCACCATATAAGTTAACAGCATATCTGGCTCCGTTAACAGCCTTAAGTATATTAGCTTGTCCCGAAGCAATTTGTCCAAGTTTTGCAATATCCAAAAGAGCTTTTCCACCTACACCAGCCTTCATAGCTCCAGCTAAAACTTTTTCTACATCATTAGTTCCAGTAAATATCTTGTTCATCCAAAGTGCAGCCTTACCCACTTGAGCACTGGTTAAAGGTATATCACCAAGTCCCCCTGTTAAGGCTCCTATAGCAGCATCTTGTACAAGAGCTCCACCAATAGCACCAACAGTAAAACCTATATTCTTAATTATCTTATCGCCCCAGAAATTAGCAGAGCCCGTAGTAAAAGGAACTACTGTCCAAAGTCCTCTCTCTTTTTCTGTCTTAGTGTAAAAGTTAGGAAACTTATTTTCCAAGTTTTTTAGCCAATTATCAATAGATCCTTCATAGCCATCAGGACCCCCTGATAAATCTGCTATTTTACCAGATTTTATAGCTGATACTGTATTAGGTATTGTGGCAAAACTCTGAGCAAATGTGCCTACAGCAGTGGCACCCATCTTTATGATACTATTACCTAGTTGAGCTAATACTCCCTGTTGCATTCCATATGCATTTTCAAGATCTTTACCTCTTTCGTATAAGGCATATCTCTTATTCTCAAGGAGTTCCCCTTTAGATACCATTTGAAAAGGAGAATCAAAAGTAGCGGTATTATTTGATTGAACTTTAGATAAGTCCTCTACAGATAATCCTGTCTTAACAGAAGTCTTTTCTCCAAAATTTTCAAAACCACCCATAGATGTAACTGGTGTATCTATAATGGGAGAACCAAGATCTATCTTAGGAACTACAGTATCTCTATTAGAGACATTATCTACAAGCTCTTTATCAAAAACTGGCATATCTATTCTTTTTTAGGGTTTAAAACTGAATCAATAGTATTAGTTCCTATATTACCTATAATACTTTGAAGTCCTGCATCATTCACATATTCATCATTTAAAACTCTTGAAATCCAAGTTCCATTATTATTAACGTAGAATGTTACAACATACTTATCATTACCACTTCCATCATTAAAAGGACTACCAGTAACATCCATTCTAACTAATGGTGCCACCGCAGTTCCAGAAAGTTGTGGGATATCATATCCAGTAAGACCAGCAGTTACAGCAGAGGAACCATCAGTAACTCCTTTAGTGTTAGTAGTTTTTCCTGGGGAACTTAGTACGTTGTATTTTATATCACTAATAGGGTTAGATCTGGAATATTTAGGAAAGTACGTACTAAATTCTGTAGGAGTAAGAGTAATCTTTTGTTGAACAGTTCCACTACCAGTGGATATAATAAGTTCTCCAGCTCCTCCATATTTTTTTACTAGTGTATATCGTGTATCTTTCTCATTCTTAAATGCAATCAATTTAGCTACGTTATCTGGGCTATAATCTTTTTTCTTATTAGAATCTAACCCTCCTTGAAAAAACTCAAGACCCTTATTAGTAATAAGCTCATCTACAAGTCTCATATCCTCAACATTATCCTTATGCAGTGTTCCTGACATAGTTTGTCTCTCAGGCATTCTATCTGCTAGAAACTTAGATTCTGCTTCTTGTTTTCTCTTGTTAATCTCTGAAAGAGGCCCTTTAAATTTTTCAAAGATCTCTTCTGTAGAACTAACCATTACTCTTTCTAAAGGAGATCTTTGTTCCCAACTCTTACTATAGGCTATTGAAAGAGCTTCAAATTTAGTACCCTTAGTAGCTTCTAATAGTTTTCTAGGACTAAATTCTGCACTACTTCTACCAGGACCAATACTACTTACTCCAGGAAGTCCACGTTGTATTATTTCTTCATATTTACTAAGAGTGGATCTAAACTCAAATAAATCTTTAGCTGAATATCTAGCTCCTCCATTTATATTAACTCCTGACTCATTTCCTAAGAGAGTTTCATATTCTTGACTAAACTTAGAAGAATCTTCTACAGCAGAAGCATAAAGACTATTTTTTTGAGAAACTATAATATCATATGCTCTTCTCTCTTTTAAGTACTCTTTTACATTTCTATCTGTTTGAGTATTTATAAAATCAGGATTCATAGTATAAGAACTTGCTAACCCATCAAGATATTTCTTTTTTTCTTCTGCACTTTTATCCTTAATAGCTGGAATAATAGGAGCATACTTAGCATTAAGTTCCCCAATATCTCCAGGAGTAACCATTTTACCATCCTTATATACTCCAGTAATATTATTTATATCCTGTTGAAGAGTTCCCAGAGTGGGAACATCCACTTCAGTAGAAATTCTACCAGGAATAGTCACAGGAGCATCTCCCTCTTCTTTTCTTTTCTTCTCTGCTTGCGTAATTGAAAATTTTTGTTTATCCCAAGTAAAAGTCTGTTCCCATCTCCATTGAGATTTAGCAGCTTCCTCTTGAGCAAGCTGTAACCTTTGACTTTCCATCTCAGCTTGCTTATAAGGATTACTTACAATTTCTTGCTGATAAGAAAGGTCTGAAATGTCTTTAGCAAGATTTGTTAAGTATTTTTGAGAATAGACTTTATATTTATAAGATTCTAGAGTTTGAGGGTTATCTAATGCAGATATCTGATCTTGTAGATCAGCTTCCATACTACCATCTTTACTTTTAGTAGTAAGAGTATTTACTTTTGCTTGAAGAGCACTTTTTTCTCCAGCAGTAAGTTTAGTATTAGTTTGAAGTTCAAGATTAGAGTTAAGAATATCTTCTTGTAGCAATTTCTTAGAGACTTCATAATTATTCTGGATATCTCCTGCAAAAGCCTCTTTACCTACTCCTCTATAATGAGCCCAAGCATCAATACCTAATTGTCTCTGATCATTATCATCGAGACTATCATAGAAGTTAGCAAGTATTTTTTCAGCTGGTCTTCCTTTAACTGTAGTCTTAAGCATAGCTAAGTCTACTTCTTTTTGTCCTTTGGAAGGATCTGTAGATGCTGTAGTCTGCATAACGGATTTACCCTCTTTATCCTTAACCTCCTCCTGAGAGAAATAAAGAGTATTTCCATTACTATCTCGCTTGAAAGGATTATCAATAGTACTATCACTAGCATGAATTTTACCAGCTATATCTCTTAGTTTTTTATCAACGTCTGTATGTTCTATAAAACTTCCATTGAAAGTGCTATTTAAGTTACCATCATTACCCCAAGCACTTACTTGTTGATTCCAAAAAGCTTCATTATTAGGAGAGGATTTTCCTGCTTTTTTAGCAACTTCCATATCTTGCTGACCTTTTTGAATAACCTTAGTAGAGTAGACAGCATTCTGTATAACAGGATCTTTTGCTATTTGACTAGCCATTCCAGATACAGAGTTTACTAGTTGAAAATTAGAGAAGTCTCCTGCAGCAACTGTTTTTAAATTGTTACCTAACTGATTAAGTTTAGATTGTAAGTATTGCTTATGGATATCTTTACTTACAGAGAGACCTGCAACACTATCAATGTTTGTCTGAATTTTCTGTACTCCTTCATCATAACGTCTTTGTTTTTCAACACCGACATTTACCATCTCTTGTACAGGAAGTTGCTCTATGTACGGATTAAATTTTGGGATTGCATCGGTCCAACTTGCCATAGTAATATAATTTAAACAAATTTAATAGAAAATATTAGATATTACAAGAGCTATAACTAATAGCGTTAATTTAGTATAACTAAAAAAGTTAGTAATCTTTTAATGCTCTTACAATACTTCCTCCACTACTTTTAATAGCTTTTGATCTTGATGATTTTGTAGAAGTAGTTCCAGCCATTTTTCTAACTCTCTCATTCTTCTCATCTCTTGCTCTCTTCAGATTTGCTTCATCTCGTTCTAACTGGCCTTGAGTAGAGGAAACTTCTTGAGGATTACCTTGTATATTATACTCCTGCAAACCATTTTCATTAATAGCTCTACCTTGTCTATCATATCTATAGTTGTAAAGATTCTCATAAGTTTGGAGTTTTCTATTACTTAACTGATTCTGTTGATACTTAGCAGAAATGGAGTTTAAAGCTTCTTGTGTAGTAGCTTTAGTATTAGACAAAGCCTGAGATTGTCTCTCATACTGTTTATCGTATATGCCTATATTCTTCCATTGAGAATCATTAAGAGTATTTCTATTCTGAGAGTACACTTTATCCTTCTCAGCTTGATTAGCTCTAAATTGATTACCTAAGACCTGTTGATTAGCCTGGTATTTCTGCGATGTAAGATGAGACAGAAGTGCAGGATTATTTCCTACCATCCTCTGTACAGACCTAAAATCTGCTTGATTAGCATTAAGCAGATCCTGCAGAGATATGTCATATGGTACGTCCAATTGTGGATGATAACTTTGTGTTTGAACAGGTTCTAATTGGTTACTAGATAAAGCATTCATCTCTCCTGTTAACTGCCTAGGATCAAGTTGTTCTGCATTTGTTCCTCTTAAATAAGGGAGAATTTGATTATAACCAAACATCCATGGATTAAACTTATAAGGAGTGGATTCATAAGAACCTTGTCCGCCATCTGAAGAAGTAGGATTCGTAGAAGGATTTGCACTACCTCTATTAATAGTAGAAGGAGGAACATTTCCTTCTATTTTAGTAGGAGGAGTATTTGTAGGAACCGCACCTTCAGTTATCTGTTCAGGAGGAATTACTTCAGGAGTTTTAAGTCTACCTGCTCTACTACTTGCTAACCAAGGTTTCCAAGGATCTCCTGTAGATTTTTTACTCTGCATTGCAATTTTAGCAGCACTCTCTATATTATATGCTGGATCAAGAACATCTCCACCTGCATATACTGAAGGATGTGCTATATTATTAAGTTGCATTAAACCAGAGTCTTTAGAATTCCAATATTGACCTTTTGGATTTGTAATATTAGGGTTATTATTAATTCCCACTGCAGTAGCTTTTCCACCAGATTCTCTAATCATTATATCATATGCTTTCTTTCTATCAACATCAGTAAAACCCCTTTCTGTGGAAAATGAAGAAGCGATTAAATCTTTATAATCTTTTGAAGAAGGAGCTACAACCTCCTCTGCGGATTGTGTGGAATCCTGTCCAGAATAACCTTGCATCCTAAATGAAGAATTTTTTCTTTCCTGTTCAGGAATTCCTTCTATATAAGAAGCTCGATATCCATTTTGAGCAGTAATTCTTTCCCCATTTTTAGCTTGTTTAATCCTTCCCATAGAGAGAGCATCAGCAACTAAACCCCGTTCACTAGCTGTATCATTAATAGCTTGTTGAAGAGCTGCTGCTTTTATTTTTTTATCTGCTATACTTTTGAGTTTCATATTAGCTCCTAATATGTTAGCACCTAAAGTCTTCTGTTCAAGTTTATCAAAAGAAGTAATAGGAGTAAGTTCATTGATTTTATCTGTAGTCTTATCTAATAGTTTATTTTGGATAGCTTCTGATTTAGAAAGATCTGCTACATAGTTTTTAAACTTCCTACCTTTAGACTTAGGATCTTCCAGAAAACCTTTAGGAATTTTAAGATTACCATATACAACAAGATTATTTTCTCCAGTATCTCCATCTTCTAATTTAACAGCAGGTTCTCCTCTTTCTACCTCTACAGGACTATCTCCATAGGTAACTCCAATACCAGATTTACCATTAGTAGATTCATCATGAGCCTGTCCCCTAAACATTACTGTTTGCCCTCCATCAGGTAAATAAGGATTCTCAGAAATAGGTTCTGCATAACCTCCCCAATGAGTCTGAAGTTCTCCACCAGAATTCATATATTCTTCTGAAGGAGGAGTATACTCTCTAAGATTTCCACCTGCACGCATATAAGCTCCATAATGTCCTCTCATGTTTTGAGACATGATATTATTCATGTTCTCCTGAGATTCATTATTATATCTATCTATTTTATTATCACTTTGATCAATAAAACCACCAATAAAAGTTCCTGCAGCTTTACCAAGCATTCCTCCTACAGGACCTCCAAGAAGAGTACCAGCAGCTTGTCCAATTCCTCCTCCTATTTTAGAACCAGCATCTGGTCCTCTACCATTATTCATTGCACTTACACCATAGTTAGAAAATCCCTGTAAGATATCTCCACCCTGTTGTCCTGTCATAAAATCTCCAAATCCACCAGAGTTAAGACTTACACCATTAGCTGCAAGAACATTTGTTCCTGTTCCATAGATAGGAGAAAATTCTTCTCCTGTAGTTGGGATATCTTCTGGTCTCCAATACTTCCTCTCAGGTAATTCTGCTACAGTGGAGGCAGCCTCTGATTGCACTCCTGTAACTAAAGAATTCTGTTTTGCTCTTTGTACAGCTTGCTTCTGTCCTTTAAGCATAGTTAATCCTTGCACTACATCTACTCCAGCTTGCATATAAGGCATAAGTCCCACTCCACCTGGTTTAGCTGAAGTTTTGAGATGCATATCAAGAGGATTTGCTAATTGATTATCTCCCCTTCGAGTCATCATTTCAGGGGCTATACCAGCATCTTCCCTTCTGTACATATTACCTCCCAAGGAAGCAGGATTATTATTAGCCCATTCCTCATACTCTGAAAGATTGGGTTGAGTAATACCACCTTGTGCTATTTTAAGACCCAATTGAGCTTTTTTAAAAGTATTACCATGAACTTTCATAAATGCTTCTTCTGAAGGATATTTACGATAAAAATCTTTTTCAGACTTAACTCCTGCAATCTTTAGTATTTGTGCTTTCATAACTACAAGTATTTCTCCAGCCACCCTTTTGATGTTGGTTTGTTATAATTTGTAAAGTTAGTTAATTGATCTAACTTTTTCAATTCTCCACCATTATTCATTTTAGAATTAACAAGTTTCATTATTTCAGGATTCTTTCTAATAACATTATCTCTTAAATCTAAAACACGTTTACCATATACAGGATTTTTAGACATATCTATTCTGCCCTTCATTCCATATGCCCCTCCTGGTATATCTACAATTCCTTCTCCATTCCAAGACTGGAGTTGTGAAGCCTCATCCCTTTTACCTCTACGCTTTGCACCAGCCATCTTGTCTTTTAATAACTGGAAGGATTCATCGTAGAGGTTACTTCTGGTAACACCTTGAGGATATTTAGTGGCATACTTCTTCATTGTTTCATAATCGTCTAAAGACTGAGTGTTATTATGAAGAGGGTTTAGTGCATCATATCCAGACTCTTGCATAGCCATTGCAAAACCTGTAGTGGGATCTATACCCACTCTATTAGCAGAATCTCTAATATCTCTAAGAACACTTCTATCAGGAGAAGCACTCATTCTATCTGTAGAGAGGACAGGCTTTCCTGTCACAGCATTTATACTTCTATTATCTGTAAGTCTTAACGTATCTGTAGGAACATTATTATTCTCTCTTAACTTATTATATGATTGTTCAAAGACATAAGCTTGCATAGGACTCTTAATAATACCAAATATACCTTGATCATACACATCTTGCACCTTAGGGATAGAAGCTTCCCTTATAGTAGATAAAGACTCAGGATTAGAGAGTCTATCTACAATTCCCCCATCTTGTAGAATTCCACCATTCTGAAACTGTCCACCAGAATAGTCTCTATTAGTAGTATCACTCTCCATACCTACAAAGCCCGAATCTGGGGTAGCAGAAGCCTGTTTTAGACTGTCTTGTCTTTCTCTGTATTTTCTACTACGTTTACCGGACTTACTCTCAGGTATTAGCTTAAAGAGAGCAGCTGCTGCTGCGGGGACAGAAGTTACTTTTAGACTAAGTTCTACATTATCTCTAATAGAGCGAAGTCTTCTTAACCTATTTTGTATCTCAAAAGACTGTTGAGCATACTCCAATTCCTTAGCTTTCAAAACCTCTTTCTGCTTATTTAGAGTCTCTAAACCCTTATAACTATCTGAGAACTTCTCTCTCATTCTATCATAGGTCTCCTTTATTACTGTTTGTTGCTGCTGTAAGGCTGTCTTTCTCTCCGTAATCTTTTTTAACCCATCTTCCAATAGAGAGGATACTTGTAAAAAAGATTTCTCACTTCCAATATTAGTATTTGAACTTATAGAAATTGATTCAAGATTTTTCCTTCTTAGTTCTGCTGACTTTGGTATAGTTATTTGATCTCTTAAAGCAAACTCAAGAGCATCTATCTGGTCATCGAAGTCTTTTAAAGTGGAAGCATATTTAGCGTTCCCATAATCTGTTGTTATTACCGCCTTTCTTCTAGTAATATCTGCGACCTCCTTAAGTATCTGAGGGGCCTTATCTTTATATGCTGTCAAGCTTATCAACTCTCCAGGGTCCTTTATAATGTTACCGCCAGAAATTCCATGCCTACTAAGGATGCCCTGAATAGCAAGTTGCTCATCCTGAGTATATGGATAGAAGCCACTAGTTTGTTGCTTAATAGAATCCACATATTTTACAGGGTTTTCAATATTAGTGGTTATACCTATCTGCTTATTCCCGTAAAATGGACCATGTCCAGAGTCTCCAGCTGCAACATGATTCAGGCCACTACCCCTCATTTGCCCCCCTCCTTTTGAAGGATCCCACACTTTAAAAGATGCTTCTGTCTCACTTAATTCTTTAGCACTCATATTCACAATATCTCCTATCTTAGTCCCTGCCCCCCTACTTAATACAGTGTTACTAATATAGAAGTCATTTAACGCAACTTGCATTCTTTGAGCATCATTTGAAACTGATTTAATATCTCCAACAAATTCTATTTCTTTTAATAGAGCCTTATTAGTACTAGGGTCAGAAAAATGAATAGGATCAAACTGATGTCCCAGTCCTCCCTTGTTGCCTACCAGAGTCTTAACATATTGTTTTTGAGCAGATAAAACAGCTTCAGGTTTTCCGAAGCTAATATAAGAGTCTATCCTATTTATATGTTTAGGTTTAGTTGACTCATAGGCATCTAATATAGTCTTCGTAGTAGGGTTAACCTCTTCTAATAATTTGTCAGGGGACTAGGGTATCTCTATAGGCTTATTCTTAAGAGCAGCCTCTCTAGCAGCCTTATAGTATTCTGAGGGGTATGCTTGCTTAAAAAGTTCTTCTGCTCTCTTACCAGATGCAAGTCCTTTCTTAGTCTGTTCTACTATATTAAAGTCTATTTCTCCCTCTTGTCCAAATTTCTTATCAAGGCTGTGTGTTTTAGCAGGGCCATTATCTTTGATAAATTCAAGTTTATCTTTTATAGATTTATCATACTTAGCTCTTGAGATTAA
>JBBRUH010000149.1:0-11459 GCA_038248005.1 Cytophagales bacterium
CTCTAGATCACTTGTAGTTGCTGAACATGATGGGGTAATTTACCAAGCTGATGCCAATGAAATAGTAGTGCAATATGATTATGATGATAATCAAAGGCTAATTTCCTTTCAAGAAGACTTTACAAGTTATAAGATGATTAAGTTTAGAAGAACTAATCAAGATACTTGCTTAAATCTTAGACCTATCGTAAAAACAGGTGAACGTGTCAAAAAAGGACAACCACTTTGTGAAGGATACGCTACACAAGGAGGCGAGTTAGCTCTTGGAGCAAACCTTAAAGTAGCTTTTATGCCTTGGAAAGGTTATAACTTTGAAGATGCTATCGTAATCTCTGAACGTGTAGTAAAAGAAGATGTATTTACATCTATACACATAGAAGAATTTGAACTGGAAGTAAGAGATACTAAAAGGGGAGAAGAAGAACTTACCTCTGAGATTCCAAATGTAAGCGAAGAAGCTATCAAATATTTGGATGAGAATGGAATTATTCAATTAGGTACTGTTGTGAAAGAGGGCGATATTTTGATAGGAAAGATTACTCCAAAAGGAGAATCTGACCCTACACCAGAGGAAAAATTATTGCGTGCTATCTTTGGAGATAAAGCAGGTGATGTAAAAGATGCCTCTCTCAAAGCACCTCCTTCTTTGCGTGGTGTGGTGATAGATACTAAGCTGTTTTCTCGTCCTAAGCGTGATAAAGACCTAAGAGCCAAGGCTAAGGATGATGTGAAAGCACTCCTAAAAAAATACAGTAAAGACCTTTCTGCTGTTCAGGATAGAATGGTTGAAAAAATAGTTACGCTTCTTGAAGGAAAAACTTGCAAAGGGATTAAGCATAAGTTTGGTGATGAAATTATGTCAGAAGGAGTTAAATTTACCCGTAAGAATATTATGGAAAATTTATTCCCTAAGCAGAATCCTTACCGAGATGAAAGCTCCTACAATGTGCCAGAAGAAGCTAATCTGATTGCAGATATTCGCTCAGATACAGCTACTGAAGATTCTGAAATTAATCAATTCTTAGTTGATTTGATTAAAAATTATGTTCGTTGCCGAAATGAAATCTCAGGACATTACAAAAGAGAACGTTTTGCCAAAGAAGTAGGTGATGAACTTCCAGCTGGCATCGTACAACTTGCTAAAGTATATGTGGCTAAAAAGCGTAAACTAAAAGTAGGTGATAAGATGGCTGGTCGACATGGTAACAAAGGGATAGTGGCTAGAATCGTACCTCTAGAAGATATGCCATTCTTGCAGGATGGTACTCCCGTAGATATCGTTCTTAACCCACTTGGAGTGCCTTCAAGGATGAATATCGGTCAAATTTATGAAACTATATTAGGTTGGGCTGGTGAAGTCTTAGGTAATAATTACTCTACACCAATTTTTGATGGAGCTACCGAAGAGGATGTTGCTAATGAACTCAAAAAAGCAAACTTGCCAATTAACGGTCGAACTTATCTTAATGATGGATTGACAGGCGAGCGTTTTGATCAACCTACTACGGTTGGTATTATTTATATGCTAAAATTAGGGCACTTAGTAGATGACAAAATGCACGCTCGTTCTATTGGTCCATATTCACTCATTACTCAGCAACCTCTTGGTGGTAAAGCCCAGTTTGGTGGACAGAGATTCGGTGAAATGGAAGTTTGGGCATTAGAAGCCTTTGGTGCTGCAAACGTACTACAAGAAATCTTGACTGTGAAGTCTGATGACGTAATAGGACGTGCTAAAGCGTATGAGGCAATCGTAAAAGGTGAAAATATCCCTACACCTAATGTTCCTGAGTCTTTTAATGTATTAGTACATGAGTTAAGAGGATTGGCTTTAGAGATTACCCTAGAGTAATCTCAAAGCCTCTATCAAATTGCTCTCTTAACCGAGAGTAGATACTCTATATAAATCATTCATAAAATTTAATATTCTGGTCATAATGGCATTCAAGAAAAACAAAAAAATAACAAACGACTTCAAGAAAGTAACCATCAGTCTTGCTTCACCCGAGTCGATTCTTGACTCCTCTTATGGAGAAGTAACGCAGCCTGAAACCATTAATTACCGTACTTACAAACCTGAAATGGGAGGATTATTCTGTGAAAGAATTTTCGGGCCTGTCAAAGATTGGGAGTGTCATTGTGGTAAATATAAACGAATTCGCTATAAAGGTATTATTTGCGATCGTTGTGGGGTAGAAGTTACAGAGAAGAAGGTGCGTCGTGAGCGCATGGGGCATATTGAGTTAGTCGTACCAGTAGTGCATATTTGGTATTTTAGATCACTTCCTAATAAGATTGGTTATTTGCTAGGGCTTCCTACCAAAAAGCTAGACCAAATTATTTACTATGAACGCTATGTAGTAATTCAGCCTGGTATTATGGAAGAGGAAGGTATCAGTGAGCTTGATTTCTTGACAGAAGAAGAATATCTAGATATTGTAGATAAACTTCCTCGTGAAAATCAAATGCTTGATGACGATGATCCTCAAAAGTTTGTAGCTAAAATGGGTGCCGAGTCACTAGAGCTTTTATTGAGAAGAATTCATTTAGAAGACTTATCTGCTCAACTTCGCCACTCAGCATCTACTGAAAAATCGCAGCAACGTAAAGGAGAAGCTTTGAAACGTCTTAGAGTAGTGGAAGCTTTCCGTGATGCTCAAAACCGTATTCAAAATAATCCAGAGTGGATGATTATCAAGATGGTACCTGTTATTCCACCAGAGCTTCGTCCTCTTGTACCTCTAGATGGAGGTAGATTTGCTACTTCAGATTTGAATGATTTATATAGACGTGTCATTATCCGTAATAATCGCCTTAAGAGATTGATGGAGATAAAAGCTCCTGAGGTAATCCTAAGAAATGAGAAAAGAATGCTTCAAGAAGCAGTAGATTCACTTTTTGATAATTCAAGAAAAGTAAATGCTGTACGTGCTGATGGAAACCGTGCTTTAAAATCCCTTTCGGATATGCTTAAAGGCAAGCAAGGACGTTTCCGTCAAAACTTACTTGGTAAGCGTGTAGATTATTCTGGACGTTCTGTAATCGTAGTTGGGCCAGAGCTGAAGCTACACGAATGTGGTCTTCCTAAAGATATGGCTGCGGAATTATTTAAGCCCTTTATTATTCGTAAGCTGATTGAAAGAGGTATTGTCAAAACAGTAAAATCAGCCAAGAAAATCGTAGATAGAAAAGATCCTGTAGTGTGGGATATTTTGGAGAATGTATTAAAAGGACACCCTGTGATGCTTAACCGTGCTCCTACATTGCACCGTCTTGGTATCCAAGCATTCCAACCCAAACTAATAGAAGGAAAAGCAATACAACTTCATCCTCTCGCTTGTACAGCATTTAATGCTGACTTTGATGGTGACCAAATGGCTGTACACGTTCCACTAGGGCATGCCGCAGTGCTTGAAGCTTCTCTTTTGATGCTTTGCTCGCACAATATCCTAAGCCCTGCCAATGGTGCACCTATAGCTGTACCTTCACAAGACATGGTATTAGGTTTATATTTCTTGACCAAAGGACGTGAAAGTACGCCAGAAGAAAAAGTACCAGGGGAAGGAATGACCTTCTACGGCCCAGAAGAAGTAATTATTGCTTTGAATGAGCAACGCATCTCTAAAAATGCCAATATTAAAGTAAAGGTAAAAGTAAGAGAATCTTCTGGAGAGTTAGTAGAAAAAATTATTGAAACCGTAGCTGGACGAGTATTATTCAATGAATATGTACCTGAAGAAGTAGGATATATAAATGAACTACTTACTAAGAAAAAACTTCAGCAAATCATCGGTCATATATTTAAAATCACAGGTACTGCCAAAGCTGCTGAATTTTTAGATAATATTAAAAGCCTAGGTTTTTATACTGCTTATCGTGGTGGGCTTTCTATTGGATTAGGAGACATTCTAGTACCTGATGCCAAAGATGATCTTATTGCACAAGCTCGTGCTAGTGTAGAAAATATCACAGCTGATTATCAGATGGGTCTAATTACTGATAATGAACGTTATAACCAAGTAATTGACGTTTGGACAAAAATCAATAATAAACTTACCGAAATCTTAATGGGTAAAATGGTAGAGGACAAGCAAGGCTTTAACTCTATCTATATGATGATGCACTCAGGAGCACGTGGTTCTCGTGAGCAGATTCGTCAATTAGGAGGAATGAGAGGATTGATGGCGAAACCTCAGAAAAACTTAGTGGGTTCTGTAGGTGAGATTATTGAAAACCCAATTATTTCTAACTTTAAAGAAGGACTAGATGTAATTGAGTACTTTATTTCTACACATGGTGCTCGTAAAGGTCTAGCTGATACTGCACTTAAAACAGCCGATGCTGGGTATCTTACTCGTCGTCTAGTAGATGTTGCACAAGATGTAATCATTACAGAAGATGATTGTGGAACTCTTAGAGGAATCGCTGTAAGTGCACTTAAAGATAATGAAGAAGAAGTAGAAACACTTTCAGAACGTATCTTAGGTAGAGTGTCTGTCCATGATATCTTTGACCCTCTTACTGATGAGCTTATTGTGGCCTCTGGCGATGAAGTTACAGAAGAAGTAACAGATAGAATAGATGAGACAAGCATTAGTACTGTAGAGATTCGCTCAGTATTAACGTGTGAGACTCGTTACGGGGTATGCGTTAAGTGTTATGGACGTAACCTTTCTACTGGAAAATTAGTCCAAGAAGGAGAAGCCGTAGGAGTAATCGCAGCTCAGTCTATTGGTGAGCCTGGTACACAGCTTACTTTACGTACCTTCCACATTGGTGGTGTGGCTACTAACATGGCCTCAGAAGCAACTATCAAAGCGAAATTTAATGGAGTGATTGAGTTTGAAGATGTTCGTAAACTTACCACTAAAGATAGTGAGGGTAACGAAGCCGAAGTAGTAATGGGTCGCTCAGGTGAAATCAAAATTATGAGTAAAGATCGTAGCAAAGTCTTGATTTCTACGAATGTACCTTATGGCTCTTACCTAAGAGTTAAAGAAGGAGAAGAAGTAACCAAAGACCAAGAACTCTGTAACTGGGATCCATATAATGCAGTAATTCTTTCTGAAATAGGTGGTAAAATAGATTTTGAAGCTATTATAGAAGGGATTACTTATAAAGAAGAAGCTGATGAGCAGACTGGTTTCCGTGAAAAAGTAATTATAGATACTAAAGATAAAACTAAAAATCCTGCTATTATCATTAATACAGGAGACGAAGAGACAAGTAAAAGTTATAACTTGCCTGTGGGTGCTCACATTTCTGTTGCAGAGAATAAGGACATCCAACCAGGGCAGATTTTAGCCAAAATCCCTCGTACACTAGGTAAGACTCGTGATATTACGGGTGGTCTTCCTAGAGTTACTGAGCTTTTTGAGGCTCGTAACCCTTCTAACCCTGCTGTAGTAAGCGAAATAGATGGTGTAGTAACTTATGGAGGGATTAAGCGAGGTAATCGTGAAATCAATGTTGAATCTAAGGATGGTGTCAAAAAGAAATATCTCGTTTCACTTTCTAAGCATATCTTAGTACAAGATAATGATTTTGTGAAAGCTGGACATCCTTTATCCGATGGTGCTATTACACCTTCTGATATACTTTCAATCAAAGGCCCGACTGCAGTACAAGAATACCTTGTAAATGAAATCCAAGAGGTTTATCGATTACAAGGTGTGAAAATCAATGACAAACACATTGAGTGTATTGTACGCCAAATGATGCAAAAAGTAGAAATCATTGATCCAGGTGATAGCAGCTTCTTGCCAGGACAAGTAGTAGATAAGTTTTCTTTCCGTGAGGAAAATGATAATATCTTAGATAAAAAAGTAGTAGTAGAAGGTGGTGAATCTTCACGCTTTAAGCCAGGCCACATCATGACAAGTCGTGTACTTAGAGATGAAAATTCAAGCCTCAAACGAAAAGATTTGAAACTTCTACAGGTAAGAGATGCTATCCCAGCAGTTTCTAAACCAACACTACAAGGTATTACACAATCTTCATTAGGTACTGATAGCTTTATCTCAGCAGCCTCTTTCCAAGAAACTACTAAAGTTTTAAGTGAAGCTGCCATCAATGGTAAGACTGATTATCTACTTGGATTGAAGGAAAACGTAATCGTAGGTCATTTAATACCTGCTGGTACGGGACTTAGACATTATGAAAATCTAGAAGTTTCTGCGAATGAAGATGCAGGGGAGGAATATTCCAATACTCCATCCAAAAGTGATAAAAAAGTAGCTGCAAAAGCGAAATAGTCTTATAAAATTTCAAAAGCCTAGTAATCTTTTTTAAAAGATACTAGGTTTTTTTTAAAAAAATAAAATGGCACAAAAAAATAACGACGAACAAAAAAATCAATTAAACATAGAGTTGAGTGAAGAAATCGCAGAAGGAACTTATGTAAATCTAGCAATGATAGCTCATTCTAACAGTGAATTTGTGATTGATTTTATCAGAATGATGCCTGGTCTTCCCAAAGCAAAAGTAAAATCAAGAGTAATTATTACACCAGAACATGCCAAAAGATTTTTAGCAGCTCTCCAAGACAATATCAAAAAATATGAAGATAATAATGGTCAAATATCTTCTAACTTAGAGGGTGATTTTTCTATGCCAATGAATTTCGGCGGAACTATTGGAGAAGCCTAAAAGACTTTTTGAAGCCGTATGTAGTGAAATCAGTTATGTATCTTTAAAAGAAATTATACCAGTAAAATAATAACTTGATTGAAATGCTACATTTTATCAATAGTATAAAAATATTATTTTTTGATTAGATTTGTAATAATACTTTTTAATTCTTAATTTTCCGAATTAAAATCTATCTTAAACATTATTAAATCTAGCCCATGGCCACACTCATTTATAATTCTAATGGTTCTTTGATGGACATTCAACAAGGTGGACCAGATAAAGCCATTATTGGTAATCAAGAAGTACCCTTTATCACTGGTTCTCAGCTAAGACAATATGCTGCTACAGTTTACTCAGAAGCCTCTTTTATGGGTCTAACTAGGCAAATCTCACCTGCAGATCCAATAGGAGAGATGCGTAGAGAAACTTTTGCGATTACTTACACCATGTATAACTATGCAATGGCAAAAGGAGCCGCTTTTAGAAATGCTGGTCGCAGATACGGATTAGCAGAGCTTTTAGTGGATAGTAACTATACCAAAGGTATTAGTAGTCCAGCTCATCACGAATACTTTGGTACAGGTGGTGATGACACACGCCGACAAATGTCCACGCTTGCAGTCATTAAATTATTTACAAAACAGACCCATGATGTCCAAGATGTGATGTCAAAACTTCAGGGTGTTCAATACTGGGATGGAAGTGATTTGTTTAGATTATACCAATCTCATTTTAGAGCTAAGAACGGTTATGAACTCTCTAACCCTGCTCATGGAGCCATCTATCAAGGTGTAAATGTCGTTTCTGGTGCACAAGTGATTTCTTCTTGTACTGCTCAAAACCCTACTGTAGCTAGCAAAAGACAATATACTTATATGTCCGCTATGACAGCAGGTGGCACTATTTTCTTTAAAATACATCCGCAAGCCGCAGCCCAAGGGATTACTTGGTAAAAAAATGTATAACTAATATTCTTAGACGGTTTTTTATTTTCTAAAAAACCGTCTATTTTTATATTTAAAAATATCTTTTA
Source organism: Cytophagales bacterium (assembly GCA_038248005.1). Taxonomy (GTDB): domain Bacteria; phylum Bacteroidota; class Bacteroidia; order Cytophagales; family Microscillaceae; genus JAABSX01. Next base: position 7,667 of record JBBRUH010000149.1, read on the forward strand.
TTTCAAAACACCACCACATAGTTGAGTAATAACCAAATTACTCTAATCTAAGAATACTATCTTCTCAAAGAATTATTTAAAATGAAAAAAATAGAACTACACTGGCAAATTCTTATTTCTCTAATTTTAGCTGTGCTTTATGGTTTTTTTCTTAGTGATTATATCGTGTATGTTGCTTGGACGGGGGATGTGTTTTTGAGGGCTTTAAAGATGATTATCGTGCCTTTGATATTGAGTTCTATTATTTCAGGAATTACCAATATAGGAGGTAGTGAAAATTTAGGACGACTAGGAGGGAAAACACTGCTTTATTATGCTTTTACGAGTTTACTAGCAATTGTTACTGGTTTGTTTTTCACTAATTTGATTCAGCCAGGAGTAGGTGCACCTATAGATAGTACACCCGTAGAGGGATTAGAGGCAGCCACAGGTTCTTTTGGAGATACGCTCATTAATATGATTCCAACCAATATATTTGAGGCACTTTCTACAGGGCAGATGCTTTCTATTATTTTCTTTGCGATTGTGTTTGGATACTTTATCACACAAGTAGAAGAGAAATACAGCACCCTAATGACTGATTTCTTCAATGCTACTTTCGAGATAATGATGAAAATCACGGGCTTCATTATTAAGTTTACGCCTATTGGAGTGTTTGGCTTAGTAGCGGCTACGGTTGCTGAGCAAGCAGGAGATCAAGCTGCTTTAGCTGCTATGGCAGGAAGTTTAGGGTGGTATATGATGACCGTTATTTTATCTTTGGCTATACACTTTTTTATATCATTACCTCTTGTAGTATTTCTCCTTACACGAGAAAACCCTTATACTCACCTTAGAAATATGGCTACTCCTTTATTAACAGCTTTTTCTACTTCTTCTTCCAGTGCTACCTTGCCACTTACCTTAGAAGCTGTAGAACATAAAAGCGGAGTTTCTAATAAGATAACAAGTTTCACTATTCCACTAGGTGCGACTGTCAATATGGATGGAACAGCACTGTATGAATGTGTAGCTGCTTTGTTTATAGCACAAGCTTATGGTCTTAACCTTGATTTGCAGACACAACTTATCGTGGTAGCAACTGCTTTGCTTGCTTCTATCGGAGCAGCAGGGATTCCGATGGCAGGTCTAGTGATGATTTCTGTGATTCTCTCTGCGATTGGCTTACCATTAGAAGCTGTCGGAATGATTCTGGCAGTAGATAGAGTCTTGGATATGATGCGTACTGCCACTAATGTATGGAGTGATACCTGTGGAGCAGTTATTATCGCAAAATCAGAAGGGGAAACGCTTACTCTGTAATAGAATAGAATAAAGACTTTTCAAAGGCTTGTGTCTTCTCGAAACACATTGACTTAATAATGGTTTAAAAATAAAATAGACATTTATCTTGACCAAAATACTCATTATCAATAACTTAATAATCCAATAATTAATAATATATAACCAATCCCTTGCTTATACTTAGGTTCTTGACACGAAGTGAAATTTTTATAAAACATTCAAAATAAAGTACTCGATTGATTTGAGTAAATTCTTCACTATGAATGTTTTATAAGTTTACATCTTTCTAAATAGATGGTCAAAATTAGTTTGCATTTTGATATTGGTATAAATAATTGATTACCAGTGTTTTAATAGAATAACACATCACTCATCATTTATAACTTATCACTTACATTAACTTTGAAATTTTAATCGGCAAGCCATCTTTAGGTTCTTGAATCGGGATATGTCTGTAAACAGTACTATAATCTGAGGGAACATTCCATTGATAGTGAGTAAGAACTTTGTGCATCACTAATTTAATTTGCATCTCTGCAAAAGAAAATCCAATACAATGATGTTTTCCACCTCCAAAAGGCACATAGCTATGAGGACATTTTTTGTGTTCGGCTCTTGGGTCAGCAAATCTATAAGGGTCAAAGGTATTAGGTTTGTCAAAGGTCTGTCCATCATAATGATTGTGATGCACCAAAACAGTAATATCTGTTTCTGCTGGAATAGTATGTCCATCAAACTCAACTACTTCTGTAGTACGGCGAGGAATCAAAATTAAAGGTGGATGGAGTCTAAGTGTTTCTTTGATAGCAAAATCTAAATCCTCTAACATTGATAGGTTATCAAATTCTAAATCATGTTCAGCATCAAAGGCTTGGCTTTGTTTGCGGAGTTTATCTTGCCATTCAGGATTTTTGGCAAGTTCATAAAATAGACTGGTCAGTGTGCTGGCAGTAGTGTCGTGTGCAGCCATCAGCAAGAATATCAAATGATTGACAATATCGTCATCTGTTAATTTATCCCCTTCTTCATTTTCAGCGACGCAAAGTTTACCAAGCATATCTGAAGTAGGATTTTTACGTCTTTCTGCAAGAATTTCTCTAAAATAGGTTTCTAACACTTTACGACCTTGGATGCCATACCAATAAGTAGTAAAAGGGATTTTGAAGGGCAAAAGGGCAGTAGATGCCTTGACTACTTGGATAATAGCTTGATTAATTTTTTCTAAATCTTTGGAAAGATCAAGTCCAAAAAATACCTTACCTGCTAAAAAGAGTGTGAGTTTTTTCATCTCTGGAAAAACAGTCAGCTTAGATTTAGATTGCCAGTGAAGAAGATACTCATCTATTTTGGGAAGCATCACTTCCATATATCCTCTGAGGGGGTCTTTGCGAAAAGCACTTTGCATAATACTGCGGTGATGCTGATGATTTGCCCCATCTTTGAGCATAAGCCCATCATGAAATAGCTCCTCTATACTTTCCCAGCCTTTATGATTAGACATATACTTGGCTTGCTCCACTAGCAAAAACTTATTAGCATCTGTCCCAATTAAGAATATAACAGGTTTTGCTAGGATTCTAATTTTAAAAATACTCCCATGTTTTTGCTTCATTTCTTCCAAAAACTTAACGGGTTTATTCAAAAAAGAAACCGTATGACCAATGATAGGCAAGGATCGGTCACCTGGGATTTGATTGAGAAGTTGTTTTTTAGTTTTTGGAGGAGAAGTAGTAGTATTTGTCTGTAACATTGTATTGGATTTAATAGTCATATTTACATCTAAAATTGCAATATTTTTAAGAATTAATCAAGTTTAAATATGTTTTTTTGGAATAAGATTATTTATTTGGTTCAAAATCAAAGGTTCTATGTTATTAAAAAAAGTCAGTCAGAAATATGTTTAAAATAAAGTACTCATTTAGTTTGAGTAAAATTCTCACTATCAGATTCTTATAGCCCAATAACCAATAACTAATCTCTTACCTAGTTTATTTCTGTGAAATAACTTTTGTAAGCCTGCCTTAGTTTATGTAATTTTAAGTTATAAATAAGTTGATTTAGATTTTAAGAGAATGCACGAAATAGAACCCTTTTACAATTGGGAAAAGTACTACAAAGCAGAGGTAGATTTACGCTCTCCCTTCTTTGGAAGGCAATATGCTGAGCAATATGAAAGCACTATCTATGGCTATTACATACATCCACAATGGGATTATATAGGTTCTGAGACACTTTATGTGAAGCTATTATTTGTAGATTATTCTCGTAGGTTTGCGGTTATTGAGCTTTTTGGAGAGTGGAATGATACCCTTCATAATGATATTATGCATCTCAAACGAGTTGTATTAGATAAGCTTGTGCGTTATGGTATCAATCAATTTATCTTAATAGGTGAAAATATTCTCAATTTTCATGGTTCTGATGATTGCTATTATGAAGAGTGGTTTGAAGATGTAGAAGAAGATGGATGGATAGCTGCCATTAATTTTAGAGATTTTGTGCAAGAAGA
>JBBRUH010000150.1:0-11433 GCA_038248005.1 Cytophagales bacterium
AAACTCATAACTCATCTCTCACTCAGCAAAGCCTTTGGTAAAGAACTTTAATAAATAGACTTAACAGAGCTAGATTCAGAAGTTTCTATATCTAGTTTCTTTGGTTTTCCTTTGTAGCGTAGCTGACTTGCACCACTTAGCTCAGCCTCAATATGATTTTTGATGTTTACGGTCGCTTGACCTACACCATTGAGTTCTAGCTGAGCATCGATACCCACTAATTTACCAGCATCTAAGCTAGAAGCACCAGAGATATCTGCTTTCAACTTGTCTATGATTCCTTGCAACCAAACCTGTGAAGTACCAGAGATTTCTAATTCTAATTCATCTTGTTTTTGTAGATGTATGTTTGCAGAAGAAGCCCCTGACAGTGTTAGCCTTTTGAGTATAGGCAGCGTAATTTTGAGTTTGGTATTTCTATAAGAAGAACTCGTTTTATTAGAGCTGATATAGAGTATTTCATCTTTTTGTTTTATTTTAAAATCTCTTTCATCTCCTTCTCCATAAGTATTTACCTTAAAACTATCTCCCTGCTCAATAGTAACCTCAATCACTCCTGAGATTTCTATTTGCTCGAAGTCTTTTAGATCAGCTAGATTTTTACCAAGCTGAGGAGCATTAAATTCTTGGGCAATCATCCCCGCAGTAACTCCAGTGCCTATCAAGCTGATAAACCATAGACCTGCAATAGACCATCCAAACTTATGGTTCCAGATAATGCGTCTTGAGAGCATCATCACACCAAACAAACCTAAGAAAAAAGTAGGTATCTGCAATGTAAAATAGCCATTTAAAATATACCAATTTCCTTGCGCATGTGGTCCGTTTTTGAGAAGTAGGATAGGGGCATCATCTAAGTGAATTATATTTTCCCAGCCCCAGCCTAGCACAGCAATCAGTAATCCGATTAAGGCAGCCGTAAAAGCTGCAGATACTAGTACAAGCATCAGTCCACCTACTATCCTAATAAATTCTGCCGTAAAGCCTACAAAGGGTCTTAAAAAACTAGCAGTTTTGGTCATCAAAAAAGAAACTACATAAAAAGGAAATAAAATAGCACGATGAAAAGAACCTCTCTCGTATTCTTCACTTTGGTAGGTTTTGACGCTTGCTCTGATATTATTAAGATTGACTGCTTGCCCACGCATTTGCATTTTTTCAGTAATCGTATTTGCCTCTGGCACTATCATCCAGAGAATGGCATAGATAAAAATACCCGTACCAAAAAACACTGTTGCTAAGATAAAAAGAACTCTTATTAATAACTCACTGATGCCTAAGTAAGTAGCCAAGCCACTAGAAACACCTGCAATTACATTGTGTTCAGTATCACGAAATAGCTTTCGGAGGTTGGGGTTTTCTTCAAGTTTATCACTACCAGGCACGATAAACCAAAAAATTAAATATAATATGATTGTAGTAGCAGGGGCTTCAGGGATAAAGAAAAAACCTGTAAGACAAAGCACCAACAAAATACGTATCCAAATCGGGTCTAAGCCTAAGTAATGAGAAAGACCTGAAGCTACGCCTCCTAATATCTTGCGTTTGGTATCACGATAGACTCTTCTGGATGCTTTTTCGCTGTGTTCGTATTCCGAGTTAAGCATCACAGGTTCATAATCAGGGCTTGGTTCTCTGTACATCTGCTCATCTGCAAAGGCTGCTTCGGTTTCTTTATTTTGATAATATGAAGATTGAGTCTGAATAGCTATATTACCACCTTCAAAAAAATCATCTTCAGTAGGAATCTCAAAGGCAGGTTCTTTTTCGTATTCCTCCTCCTCCTCATCATAATCTTCAAAGGTCGTCTGATACGCAGGATTTTCTTCTGCATCCTGAAAATCATTGATACTCCCCAGAGTAGTCATGAGCATTTCTACTTCGGCTTGTGTAATGACTCGCTTGTCTTTGGGCAATGACTCACAAAAAATCTCAGCAACACGCACCTCTATATCTTCAATAATCTCTCTACTATCTTCATAACTAGAGAAGTATTCGTGAATGGATGCTAGGTATTCTTTGAGTTGGGCATAACAATCCTCTTCTATGTAGAATATCATGCCACTGATGTTAATACTGATGTTCTTTTTCATGATGATGGTTTGTCTTAGTAATGCAATTTAAAATAAAGTACTCATTTAACTTGGGTAAAACTCTCACTATCAGATTCTTATAGCCTAATAACCAATAACTAACCTCTTACTTAGTCTATTTTCGCTTGATTTTAAGTGCTTCTATTTCTAGCTTAGGGAGCTTATGGTGAAAAGCTTCTACTCTACTTTTAGTAATGATTTGATTGACTGACTCTACTAACTCTATCCAAGTTTCATTAAGTCTTACCAAAAAATCTTCTCCTTTACTAGTTAGTTGAAAGTGTTTTTGGGGAGGCCCTGAGCTAGATTCTTTCCAACTATAATCTACCAACTCAGCCTTGCGAAGCCGATTGAGCAAAGGATAAAGCGTACCTTCTACTACTATAATGCGTGCTTCTTTAAGTTCTCGGAGTATATCTGATGAATACACTTCTCCACGTGAAATGATATGAAGAATACAAAACTCAAGGATGCCTTTGCGCATTTGTATTTGGGTATTTTCTAAATCCATACGAATAGCTTTTATAATTTAATTTAGCCTCGACACAAAGATAATAAAAGGTAGTATGTTATGCAAGGTATTGTACGAAAATTTTTACTGCTTTTTGTATTTTCTTTTTTTTAGTAGGAAATTGGGCTTTTAATTGACTATTTGTTATAGGTAGTAATCCAAAGACGATTCAAAAGAATGACACTGAAATATGAAAAACTTTTCTGTGGTTTGTTTCTTCACGAACCACCGCTGATTTCGGTTCGTGGGGACACGAACCGAGTGTTATGACCTTACTCTTCAGAACCATCCAGATAATTGAAATCTATCTTAGAGACTTTTTCTTTTAATTTATCTTCGTGTTCTTTGTTGTTTTTCCAAGCTTCATCTAAGATTTTCTTTTGTCTTTCAATCACATCATTGATTTTCTTATCAAATCTATTATTCGAAGATTGGAATCTATTTTCAAAAGAAGCTCGGGGATTGTCTTCAGATTTGGTCTGTTCTGATTCTGGCTCAAACATCTGTTGTAGAAGTAACTCATCTAGGTTCTTTTGTTTTTGTCTTACTTCTTCTTGTGAATTAATCAAATCTTCAAAACTTTGTCTCATTTCCTCTTCTTGACGCTTCATTAGTTCGGCTGATTGCTGAGATTCTATGAGAAGACGCTTGGTTTCTTCATTGATTCTGATTCCTTGAATAGTAGTAGCAATATTTTCGGCGATGGTTTCTACAAATTTTACTTCAAAGTCTTTCAATACATTAAAAGAAGCTATCTCGAGTACTCCAAGTACTTTTTCAGGTGTCTGTATAGGCACTAGCAATAGGCAAGAAGGAGGTGCTTTGCCTAAGCCTGATCGGATTTCTGTATAGTCTTCTGGAATCTGTGATAAGAAAATGCTATATTTTTCTAAATAGACTTGACCTACGAGACCCTCACCTGCTTTGATGCTTTTACTCATATATTTTTGCTTATCATAGGCAAAGGCAGCTAAGATTTGAAGTTCCTTGGACTCTTCTTGCCACACAAAAAATGCTCCTTGATTAGCATTTAAGTATTGGACTAATTCAGCGATTGTAAATTCGGCAAGTTTGGTAAGGCTTTCGGAGTTATTTCTTAGAATTTCTCCAAAAAGTGCATTTCCTGTACTCATCCAGCTACGTATTTTCTCATCTTCGGATACTTTTTTAAGGTTATCACGCATTTTGAGCAAGGCATTGCGAAGTGCATCTTGTTGGCTACTTGCATCAAAAGGAGTTTCAAATCGTTCTTCTCCTACATTCTCAGCAAAGTGTGCTACTTCTTGCATATTGATGATGAGTTGATTGAGAGCTAGGTCAATTTTACCCAGCTCATCATTATAAATATGTTTGCTCAACTTAGGAAAAGTCCCTTGTGCCAGCATAGAGATTTCTCGTCCTATCTTAAGCATAGGTCTAGTGAGTGTACGTGCTAAGGTATAGCCTAATATACCTACAATGATAGAAATGATAAAAGCAATTAGCAAAAGATTAATTTGCAAGTCTCTCACAGACTTAAATATCTCTGCAGCATCTATCTCAGTAATGACTGCCCAGCGAGTTCCTAAAACATCTATAGCAGCATAAACATCTAATACTTTTCCACCCAAGAAGTCAGTACGTTCTTGGCTTCCTGATTTTCCATTTTCAATGGCTTGCACGGAGGCTTCTATCTTATACTGACGCAATAAAATGGTAGTTTTCAGACGTTGAATACGATTCACTATTAAACTATCTACTTGTTTATCAGCTAGGTTTTGGGTATAAGCCAGAGGGTCTTCTAAGAAGCGACGAGTATTATTACGAATCAAATAATCAGGACCAATCAAAGCAGATTCTCCAGTATTTCCTAAGCCTTCTTGCTCCCAATTTTGTTGGTTAGTGAGGATATTCTGTATTTTTTCACTATTAATTTGAAAAATAATTACCCCTATTCTTGATTGTTGTTCAGGGTTATCATCATAGATAACCGTACCGATAAAAGCATTAGGCTGAAAGAAATCTGGCTCATAAAAATCATAGTCTTCAAAATCTATGATTTCCTCATTTTTAGAATAAATACTTTTGCGCATAAGGCGGCGAAACAAGCGAGCTGCCGAGCTACTTCTATAAGGCCCATTCAAAAAATTAGTAGCAAAGTCAGGTCTTTTTTGGGTGCTATAAATGATATTGCCTTTAGCGTCTATCAAAAGAATATCTTCTATATCTAGTTCTTGGGTATATTTAAGAAATGATTTATGATACTTGGCATGACTTTGATCATAGGCATCATTTTGTGTTGAATAGAGTAATTGATTCTTAAATCCTATCGGATGAGGGTTATTTACAAGGTATTTATATTGTAAGTTTTGAGCTTGAGGCTGAGGAGGTATATAATTGCGATTGGCTGAGATATCTACCTGACGATAATGTAACTCAGACACAAATTCTGTTTCATAAAAGCTAGTAAGCTGTTGTTTTTTTTCTTGACTAATAAATATAGGCTGTTCTTGGTAAGCATCTGAAAATGATTTGATAGACTCTACAGTACTTGGGTTTTGAGATAGTGTAAGTATTTCACTTCTGATGTCTTTAAAATAATCTTCAATGCGTTCTTTTTTATTACGAGTGATGCTTTCCAAAAGCTCAAAAGCTTTTTCAGAAAGCAAGCTTCTGCCTTGATAGTAGCTAAATAAACCAATAGATACCAAGGTAAGCAGAGAAACTAAAAAGAAAGCAAACGAAAATTTATAGACCAACTTAATGTTCTTAAAATAATCTCGTAGCCAACTAAGTATATTCATGTTTTTGATGATTTATCTTTTCAAAGCAATAAGGATGCAAAATAAGTAAGAGATTAATGAATGAGTTATAAATGATGAGTTATTACATTAAAATGCTGATAATCAGTTTTTTATATAGACATCAAAATTCAAACTAATTTTGACCATCTACTCATAACTCTTCACTCATAATTCATAATTCACTTAGAGCCTTACAATTTCTGCACCCAAAGCTCCTAATCTCTTGTCAAAATACTGATAGCCTCGTTCTATCTGCTCCACATTGTCGATAATGCTCGTTCCGTTTGCTGAGAGTGCTGCAATGAGCAGTGCTACTCCTGCACGTATATCGGGTGAAGTCATTCTGATTCCTTTCAAGGGAACTTGCCTATCTGAGCCTATCACAGTAGCACGGTGAGGATCACAAAGAATAATCTTTGCCCCCATATCTATCAATTTATCTACGAAGAACAATCTACTCTCAAACATTTTTTGATGAATCAAAACAGTACCCTTTGCTTGAATAGCTGTTACAAGAATAATGCTCAATAAATCAGGTGTAAACCCAGGCCAAGGAGCATCTGCTACTGTCAGGATAGAGCCATCTATAAAAGTCTCTACTTCATAATGCTCTTGTGCAGGGATAAAAATATCATCTCCTCTAAACTCCATCTGAATCCCTAATCTTTGAAAAACAGAAGGAATCATTCCCAAATGTTGGAGTCCTGCATTTTTGATGGTAATCTCAGACTGAGTCATGGCTGCCAATCCTATAAAACTACCGACCTCTATCATATCAGGTAAAAGTGTATGTTCTGTCCCTGATAGACTTTCTACACCTTCTATGTGTAGCAAATTAGATCCTATGCCTGTGATATTGGCACCCATTCGGTTGAGCATCTTGCAGAGTTGCTGGAGATAAGGCTCACAAGCTGCATTATAAATGGTAGTTTTGCCCTTAGCCAATACTGCTGCCATCACCACATTGGCAGTGCCTGTTACGGAGGCTTCATCTAAAAGCATATAAGTGCCTTTGAGCTGTGAAGCGTCTATGTCATAGACTCCTGCATCAGCATCATAATTAAACTTAGCCCCAAGTTTCTGAAATCCTAAGAAGTGTGTGTCTAGTCTTCTGCGTCCTATTTTATCCCCTCCAGGCTTAGGAATACGGCTACGCCCAAAACGAGCCAATAAAGGTCCCAAGACCATTACTGAACCACGCAAAGCAGCTCCTTTTTGTCTAAAAGTGGGACTTTCTAAATAATTAAGATCAATCTCTTTGGCTTGAAAGTGGAAACTTCCTTCTTTCAGTTTTTCTACTTTCACACCCATATCCTCAAGAAGTTCTATGAGTTTATTAACATCTCTGATGTCTGGGATATTATGGATGGTAATCGGTTGCTCTGTAAGTAAGACAGCACAAAGAATTTGTAGTGCTTCATTCTTTGCACCTTGCGGAGTGATTTCCCCTTTTAAAACTTTACCTCCTGTTACTTCTATGGATGCCATTGATTATGATAGGTTTGAGATTCTTGAATTTGTTTATTAAATGGATTTATATTTCGTGATTCCATTCAAGCAAAAAGACTTGATAAGGGAAATTTTGGTGTAAGTATATTAGATTACACTTCTATAAATAAAATCGTAATAATATTTAATGACCTAGGAAAGTATTAGATGTAAGATACTCAATTATCAGTGTTTAAAAAACTAATAATTTATAACCAACCATTAATAACTATTTATTTACCCTTTCTTTTCTTCTTATTTATTTTGGGGGTAGGGATATTCTTACGTTCTTTGCGAGCAAGCTCAAGGGCATTTTCTTTTACTAGACGCTCTCTTAACTCAGGGTCTATATCTCTGTTAGCTAATTTTTCCATGTGTTTTAAGATGATTTCATCTTGCACACTGTCCTTATTCCAAGTCAGGTAAAGAGATTTCATGAGTTTACCTATTTTTACTAAGCCATCATAATGCTCTTCTTGGTCTTCGGTTTCGAAGATACGTGCTATCAATAGCTCCACATTGCGTCCGTAATGTCTAAAAGATATTTCGTGTGTAGTATAAGCCATTGGTTTAGGTTTTTTGCCAATGCTTTCTTTTTCGGGCATCGGGTAAGGGCTATCTACATCTAGACTGAAACGAGACATGATATAAAGGTCATCCCAGAGTTTATTCTGAGTATCTTGGGAATCACGAGTATTTGGATTGATTTGACGCATAAGCTCTATCAGATTATAAGCAAAGCGATTGCGTTCTTCACGGTCTTCTATTTTGACAATATAAGCCACTAGCTTCTGAATGTTTCTCCCATATTCTTTTAAAATTACATTGGGTAGTTGGGTATTGTAGTCTAAATTTAACATTTGTTTGTTATTGATTTTCAAAAAATTGTGCAGTATTTAATAAGAGATGAGTTATAAGTTATAGACTATAAGTTTATAATAACTTGATAGTGAACATTTTACACACTAAATCGGATAATTATTTTGATACTATTAGTTATTATATTAAAAGCCTCATTAATAATTCACCAATCCGTTTAGGAAAAATAGAGAATTTCTCACTTCTAACAGTAGAGAAAAAGAGGCTTTATTTTCGTGCTCATAAAATTATCTAGGCAAAATTAGCAGATAATTTTAGATAAAAGGCATTTTTCTTATCTAAAACAAGATTTTTAAGATTTTAGGATAAACAGGATTCTCGCTTCTAATATTCCCGCTCCTTGATTCTAGAATTCCTTTGTCAGAATAGGATTTTTAAGATTTTAGGATAAACAGGATTTTCACTACTAAGATTCTCGCTTCTTGATTCTAGGATTCCTTCATCCCTCATCCGTATATATCTGAAGCTTTGCAAAGCTAAGCAACAAGGTTTTTTCTCCTATGTCATCAAACTCAATCACAGCTTTGCGGTCATTGTGAAATGCCTGTATTTCTTTTACCTTTCCAAAACCAAATTTCATGTGTTCAACTTTCATACCGACTTGCAATTGACTCGTATTGCTTGGCTCAAAACCTGAAGAAGGCTGATGTGTTACCTTAGGCACTCTGTTGGTAGAACTGCGAGGCTTTAGATTGTTCACAAAAGAGTTTCCAGCGTAGCTATTTGCAAATTTACCTCTTTGATTTTCTAAATATTGTGGGTCTATCTCAGTCAAAAAGCGACTAGGCTCGCAGCTTTTAAGCCTTCCATATTGATAGCGAGTATTGGCATAGGTAAGGTGTAGCTTTTGCTCTGCCCTCGTTACGGCTACATAAAAAAGTCTTCGCTCTTCCTCAAGGTCTGCACGGCTTTGAATCATCATCTGAGAAGGGAAAAGATCTTCTTCCATCCCTACCACGAATACTTGCTTAAATTCCAAGCCCTTTGCTGAGTGAATCGTCATGAGTGTAACTTTATCAGGGTCATTGTCATCTTTTTCATCTAAGGTACTCACGAGTGAGACTACTTGAAGAAATCCTGAAAGCGTTTTGTCATCATTTTCGGGGTTATCTACATATTCTTTGATGGCGTTAAGTAATTCTTGCACGTTTTCGTAGCGAGAAAGCCCTTCAATGGTTTTATCTTCATATAAATCTCTGAGCAAACCCGACTCTTTGGCTACTTGTGCCGCTACGGTGTAAGCATCTTGTTCTTGGGCAAGGTCTGAAAATTTATCCATCAAAACTGTAAAATCTTCAATAGCAGAAGCCGTCCTTCCTTTGATAAATTCCTTTACTTTCTTTAGCACATCCCAGATAGTAGATTGTGTATCTACTGCAAGGTCTATGATTTTGCTCACTGTAGTATTGCCTATGCCTCTCTTAGGTAGATTGATAATTCTTTTGAAAGCTTCTTCATCTTGGTGATTGACCGAGAAGCGAAGATACGCTATGACATCTTTGATTTCTCTGCGTTGATAAAAGGATAATCCGCCTATGATTCTATACTTGATATTCATTTTGCGGAGGGCTTCTTCCATCGTTCTTGATTGGGCATTGGTGCGATAGAGAATCGCAAAATCTTTGTTTTGAAAGCCGTGACTCATTTTTTCTTCAAAAATAGACTGAGAAACAAGTCTGCCTTCTTCACTATCAGAAACAGCCCTCAATACTTTAATGATTTGCCCCTCTTCATTGTCTGTCCAGACTACCTTCTTGAGTTGGTTTTTATTTTTGGCAATGAGTGAGTTAGCTGCCTGCACGATTACCTTAGTTGAGCGGTAGTTTTGCTCTAATCGAATGACACTTAATTCGGGATAATCTCTTTCAAAATTTAAGATATTTTGAATATCTGCCCCTCTAAACGCATAGATACTTTGGGCATCATCCCCAACTACACATATATTGTGATGAGCCTCTGACAAAGCCCTCACGATTCGGTATTGAGAGTGATTAGTGTCTTGAAACTCATCAATCATCACATACTTGAATTTCTTTTGGTATTTTTCTTTGACTGTCGGAAATCTATCTAATAACACATTGGTATTAAAAAGTAAATCATCAAAATCCATTGCATTGGCTCTTTGGCAACGAGTCTGGTAGATTTGATAAATTTTAGAGAGTTCTGAGCGGTTAGAAGCACGGTCATCTTCTAGGTAGGTATAGTTTTGTTGATATTCTTGCCAAGAAATCAATCGGTTTTTTGCCCAAGAAATACGAGCTAAAACTCCTCCGACTCTATACTGTTTTTCATCTAAGCCTTGCTCTTTGATGATGGCTTTGAGCAGAGATTTAGAATCATCTGTATCATAGATAGAAAAATTGGAAGTAAAATTAAGCTTATCTGCCTCAAAACGCAAAATGCGAGCAAAAATAGAGTGAAATGTTCCCATCCATATATTCCGAGCTTCCAAGCCTACTAACTTTTCAATTCTCTCACGCATTTCACCTGCAGCCTTGTTGGTGAAAGTCAAAGACAAAATATGAAAGGCATCCGTACCTTGCTGAATCATTTGAGCGATTCGGTGCATAAGCACACGGGTTTTGCCCGAGCCAGCGCCCGCAATAATCATCAAGGGACCTTCGGTGTGAAGTACGGCTTCTTTTTGTGGGGGGTTAAGTCCTTCCAAGTAGTTCATTTTCAGAATGGGTTCTAATGTATCAAAAACATACCGTATTGTCTATTTCAAATTGGCTATGCCCTTAAAATGTTGCTATTTTAAGCAAAAATACAAAAATTTGGCAATATCTAAGCAAAGGATATTGAATAATTTAGGATTATGACTATTTCAAAACACTGATAATCAGAATTGTAAGGCAGCCTAGTAAATTCTTATTCTTTCTGGCTTTTTCAGAGTTGAAATGTCAAGTCATTGTATTTGTACAATAATTTTCTAGACAAGGTCTTATTTTCTTTGAAAAAAGACTATCGTCAAGGTAGAAATCTTTATTTGAATAAGAAGCTGAGTAATAGAGTTGTTACTTCTTGATTTTCAATGATTTACATCAATTTTTCATTTGAGAATCTTGGAATGATAAACTTTACTGCCTAATACAGGCGCTTTTCGTAAGCAATTTCCTATGTTTTCTATGTACATATATGGTTATAAAAAAGCTAAAGTGTTGGTAGTCTGTATGTAACAACTCTATTATATAAAAGGATGTCAGAGGTATCTCATGCTTATAGAAAGACAATCAAGATATCTAGTCCCGAATGAGCCTAGTTTTATCTAAGGGCTACTTTTGAGTTTACGTTATTTCTGTTTAAGATTTAATATTTTTTTTACAATCTAAAATTAAACAAAAAAATGTTTTTTTTTATTTAATAAATTACATTCATAACTATTTGTTTATGAATGTTTTATAATGGATAACTTATGAAAAAACCTCTTAAATCTACTTTAAATTTATTTTTGCTTTAAATAAGTTACATTTATAAATTTTTTTTAGCCAAAAATTAATTAAATTTTACTGAAAAGACTTCACACATATATATAATGTCCTCAATAATCCAAAAGCTAATTTAATTTGATTTACTTGTTTTTATGTTATGTTATTCTGAAAACACATCAATCAAAAATTTAGGCGTTTCTTATTTTATTAAAGGTAAAAGAGTAATTATTTTCATAAGGTAACGAATG